>CALINZ010000114.1 GCA_938045085.1 uncultured Collinsella sp.
CAGATTGGCGTGAATGCGGCTCGCGCAGCGTCAAGTGGTCCGCCGTTCGGTAGAACGGCGGAACTAAATAACAATCCCGTTGCAGTGGTCGATTTCGTGCTGGATGATTTCGGCGGTGTAGCCCGAGAAGTTTTTGATGCGGTGGACGAAGTTCTCGTCCAAATACTCAACCTTAATGCGGCGATAGCGGGTACAGGGACGCTCGCCGATTAGCGAGAGGCATCCTTCGCTTGTCTGATAGGCATTGACCTGCTCAAGAATTTGAGGGTTGTACATCAGGAGCGTCCTGTTGCCGTCCTTTACGCAGATGATGCGTTTGCGCACGCCGATCATGTTGGCGGCGAGGCCCACGCACTCGCGCTCATGCTCGTGGAGTGTATCTAGGAGATCCTGCCCGGTCGCGGCGTCATCGGGGCCCGCGTCTTCGGAAGGCAGGCGCAAAAAGAACTCGGATTTCATGATGGGCTTAATCATGGCGGGCTCCTCATGTCTTATGCTTTCGTGGACTTTTAATAATAGCGCGGAAGGAAAGCTGTGCGTCCGCGTTACAATCTTTCGACGTTGGACCATGTTGCCAGATTCGTCGTGTACGGCGTCTGGCGTAAGTCTAGGGCTCATTTTTCGCCCTGGACTGTTCCTCTGGGGCGATGCGACTGTCGTTCCAAGAGGAAGGAAATGCATGGGGAGCAAATCTCAGCAACAAGTTCAAGTTGCGCCATCGGCCACTGCGGCGATTCTCGTCGTAATGTATATTGCAGCCTTTGTTGCCGCGTTTAACGAGAACATCATTAACGTGGCGTTGCACGACATTATGGCAGCCTTTTCGGTGAGTGCCACCACGGCGCAGTGGCTCGTCTCGGGCTACATGATCGTGACGTCGATCTTTACGGCATCATGGCCTTCCTGTCCGGCCGTTTCTCGACGCGCAAGCTGCTGTTTTTCGCATGCGGATGCATGGTCGCCGGCGAAGTTCTGTGTCTGGTCGCTCCGTCGTTTAGCGTTTTGCTGCCAAGCCGTATTTTGCAGGCCGCGGGATCGGGTATCTTGTTCCCGCTCATGATGAACGTGGTGCTGTCTTGCGCCCCGCGCGAGAAGCTTGGTCTGTATCTGAGCCTGGGCGGTGCCTGCATTACGCTGGGGCCGGCGTTTGGACCCGTGATCAGCGGTCTTATGTGCACGTTGTTTGGCTGGAGGGCGGTGTTCGTAGTGCCGCTGGTGGGCGGCATTGTGGTCGCTGCGGCGGGCGTAAAGCTTGTTCAGAATGTCGGAGAGCGTTCGAACGCCACGCTTGATATTCTGTCGGTTGTTTTGCTCGCTGCCGGTATTACGGCATTTGTGTATTCCGTAGGCGAGTTCTCAACCAATCTGATTGCCGGCATCGTGACGCTCTTCGCCGCCACTGTGCTGCTCGGCCTGTTTGCGGCCCGTCAGCTCAAACTCGAGCATCCGGTGCTTAACGTGCGTCCCATGGCGAGCGTTCGTTTTTGGCCTGCGTGCCTGCTTGTGGTGGTGTCGATGATGACGACGTTCTCGATGAGCGTTTTGTTGCCGCTCTATTTTGAGGGCGCATACGGCATGACCGCACTTATTGCGGGCTTGCTCATTTTGCCGGCGATTGCCTGCAACGCCGTGACCTCGATTGTGGGCGGACGCGTGATGGACGCCCGTGGCGCATGGCCGCTGCTGCCGATCGGCTTTGCCCTGATTGCCGTGGGGCAGACTGCCATCTCGATGACGGCGGCAAGCATGAACATCGGCGTCGTCGTGGCACTGACCGTTGTGGTGTATGCCGGAGTCGGTTTGGTGCTGAGCCCCTCGCAAACGGCCGGCTTGGAGACGCTGCCTGCCGCTGAACATCCTCACGGAACGGCATTGCTTAACACGTGGAACATGATTGCCGCATCGTTTGGCCCGTCGCTGTTTATCGGCCTGCTCTCGAGTTCTGCGGCGACTGCCGGCGCGGCTGGCGCTGCGACCGACGTTGCCCAGGCGATTGGATTTTCAGCTGCCGTGCGTGTGGCGGCTGTAATTGCCGTGGTCGGGTTCGTGGTGTCGCTGGTGTACGCTCGTCGCGAGTCGCACATGTCGCATTAATGTGTGCACATAGATTCTGCAGCTAGATTGGATGGCGACACCATAAACTAATGGACGTTTTGCCGAGAGGCATGAATGTTTAAAGCGCAAAGAGTGCGCGACGGGCCCCGCGAATGGGGCGATGATGCCCGAGAGGGCCAAGAAGGAGTCTCATGTCCGAGAACGAAGAGATCATGAACGAGACCGAGAACGAGACCATGGCTGCCGAGGTCGAGGCAGTCGAGACCGTGGAGACCGAAGCTGCCGAGGTTGAGGCTGCTGACGAGGTTTCCGCCGAGGAGGAGGCCGATGTTGTCGAGGCCGCCGTTGATTACGATGACGAAGAGCTGATGGACAAGATGCAGAAGGCCGCCCGCCTGCTGCGTAGCCGTCGCTTTGCTATTTCCAAGGAGGAGGAGGCCAAGGCCGAGCGCATGGCGAACATCGAGCGCGCCATCAAGCTTCTTGACCTCAAGCCCAAGATGGAGCAGAAGGAAATGTCCGACCTGCTGGGCATGCGCCTCCGTGAGCTCGATGGCCTGATGGCCGAGGCCGAGGCCGCCGATCTGGTCGGCCGCATCGACGACGCCGAGGGCGATATGCGCAAGATCGTCGTCTTCGCTGCCGAGGATGCCGCTGAGGGCCTGGTCGAACTTGCCAACAAGAAGGAGAAGCTCCTGCCCGAGCTTTCTTACGAGGAGGCCACCGAGCTGATGGCCGCTCTCGATAAGGTTATCGCTCCGCTCGTCGCCATGGGCCTGGACGAGGACCGCGGTCCTCGCGGCGGCCGTGACGACCGTGGTGGCCGTGGCGGCGACCGTGGCGGTCGCGGCGGCTTTGGCGATCGCGGTGGCCGTGGCGGTGACCGTGGCGGTCGCGGTGGCGATCGCGGCGGCCGTGGCGGCTTTGGTGACCGTGGCGGCGACCGTGGCGGTCGCGGCGGCTTTGGCGGCAACCGTGGTGGCTATGGCGATCGCGGTGGCAACCGTGGCGGCTTTGGCGGCAACCGTGGTAATGACCGTGGCGGTCGCGGTGGCGATCGTGGCGGCCGCAACGGCGGCGGCTTCCGCGGCAACCGTTTTTAGTTACGGCGTTTTACCAAACGCCGTAACGGGCCGACGCTGCGCGGGCCGCATTTGGACAATCTGACGTTCAACTTCAAGGGCGCGACC
>CALINZ010000115.1 GCA_938045085.1 uncultured Collinsella sp.
CTGTTGCCACATTTGGGGCGGTTCCGACGTCCGGCATCCTCGCGTTCGTCGGCTACAGGCATAAGAAAGGGAGGGTCGGTTTACCGGCCCTCCCTGGGTACGAAGCGCTGGGGTACCGTCGCTTGTTTGCACTGCGACCGTGTTTTCCGTTGCGCTCGCCAGTCGCTTAGCGCTTGATCTCGATATCGTCGAGCTTGACGTCCATGGCCTCGGTCTTGGCCTCGGCGATGTCGTCGGCAAACTCCAGAGACTTCATCATGGTCTCGACGGCGTCCTTGTGTTCCTCGACGTTGTCGATGCGCACGTACACGCTGCCGCCGTCAACGTCGGTGAAGTACTCGGTCGTCACGCCGCCCGAGTGCGTAAAGTAGGCGCTGCGCCAGGTCTTGCCGTTGTACTTAACGGGATCGCTCTCGGTCCATCCGGAGTTGGCCTTCCACTTTGCCTCGTAGTCGAACAGTTCATCGGCGTTCTTGTCAGGATCGAAGACGGGGATGAAGCGGTCGCTGGCATGCTCGCTCTCGGTGAACTTAAACTGGGCCCTGTCGGCGGTATCGCCTGCGACGTCCGTGATTTCGACGCCCTCGGGCACCTCGACTTTAAACCAAATGAAGTCAGTCCTCATATCCACGGCTGGCTTTTCCGCTCCACCGCCACCACTGCTGCCGGTAGCGCCGTCGCTGCCACCGCAACCCACCAAGGCAACTGCGGCAAAGAGGCTTATGCAGAGGGTGAGAATCGCAAAGGCCTTCTTTTTCATGGTCGTGTCCTCCTCGATCTGTAACCGCCCACGGATTACCTGCCTTTACTGTACGCGTGGACGGCTCGCTAGGGTGGGCCATGTGTCCCATTCTGGGGGCTGGAATTGCGCCGACAAGTGGCAATATGTGCGGTCGCAAAAGAGGGGAGGGCCGATGCTGTCGGCCCTCCCCGGGGTTGGGCGCCCGGTGTTTTAAAGGGACGCGTGTACGCGGGCATTGCCCCAACAGGTTCCTTGTTTATAGATATGTCCCAGTTTGTGACGTCCGGAAGTCCCGAAAGGTGAGCCATGTGTCCCATGTTTGCGTTGGCATGGTCTATCGTGTGCCATAGAAATCCGCGATGGCCAGGTGCGCTGACGCTCGAGTACTTATGGGCTAGACTTAGCACCATTATGTGATCGATGCGGTCGGTCGGTGGTTGCCACCCGACCGATGTATATGACTTGAAGGTGCGTGCGTATGAGCCAAGAGATGATGGACAAGACCTGCCGCGGGTTTGCCGAGGCGCTTGCCGCGCGCGAGCCGGTTCCCGGCGGTGGCAGCGCGAGCGCCTTTGTGGGCGCGCTGGGCGCCTCGCTGTGCGGAATGGTTGCCCGCTACGGTGCGACCAATCCCGCGCTTGCTGATCGTGCGGATGACCTGGCGCGCGCGTTTGCTCAGGCTGATGAGCTGTCCCAGGAGCTTGTCGAGTTGGTTGCCGAGGACGTTCGTGCCTACGGGCAGGTGTCCGCGGCGTACGGTATTCCGCGTGACGATCCGGCTCGAGCGACCGCGATTCAGGATGCGCTGCATGTGGCCGCTCTGCCGCCGTATCGCATTATGGATGCCTGCGGGCGTGCGCTGGCGCTGCTCGAGGACATGGCCGACAAGGGCTCGCGTCAGCTGCTGTCCGATGTGGCGTGCGGCGCCGTGTTCTGCCGTGCTGCTATGCAGGGTGCGAGTTTGACGCTCTTTGCGAACACCACGTCTATGAAGGATCGCGCTCGTGCTAAGGAGCTCGAGGCGGCGTGCGATGAGCTGCTGGATACGTGGCTGCCGCGCGCCGATGCGCTGGCGCGCCGTGCCGCCGATGCCGCCAGGAAGAGGGGATAGCCATGGCCGAGCTGCTCAAAGGGGCCCCTGTTGCCCGCGCTTTGGCCGAGGAACTCGCCGCTCGTTGCGCTGCCCTGCGCGAACAGGGCATCGTGCCGACGCTGGCCATCGTTCGCGTGGGCGAGCGCGAGGATGATCTGTCCTACGAGCGTGGTGCCCTCAAGCGCTGCGAAAAGGTTGGCATTGAGGCTTGTCGCGTTTTGCTTCCTGCCGATGTTTCGCAGGACGAGCTGTTGACGGCCATCGAGGACATCAATACCAATTCGGCTGTTCACGGCTGCCTGATGTTTCGCCCGCTGCCCGCTGGGCTTGACGAGGATTCGGTTGCCGCGGCACTTGATCCCGCCAAGGATGTTGACTCCATGACGCCGGCCTCGCTGCTTACCACGCTTTCGGGGCGAGGCGAGGGCTTTGCTCCCTGCACGGCCGAGGCCGTGTTGACGTTGCTGGACCATTACGGCGTTGAGCTGGATGGGGCCAAGGTTGCTGTGGTCGGGCGCTCTCTGGTGATCGGGCGTCCTGTTGCCGCCATGCTTACGGCTCACAATGCCACGGTGACGACGTGCCATACGCATACGCGCGACCTTGCTGCCGAGTGCCGTGCTGCCGACATTGTGGTTGCCGCCGTTGGACGCGCGCGTACGATTGGCGTGGATGCCGTTCGCGAGGACCAGACGATCATTGATGTGGGCATTAACTGGGATGAGGACGCTGGCAAGCTGGTCGGGGACGTCGATTTTGATGCTGTGGAGCCGGTTGTTGGTGCCATCACCCCCGTGCCGGGCGGCGTGGGCGCCGTGACAACGGCGATTCTCGCCAAACACGTGATCGAAGCGGCCGAGCGCGCATTGAAATAGGCATTTTTGCACACAGGGGTCCCGAGGGGTCCTGAAGGGTTGCGGTTTCGCCCTTTTTGCGTCGAAGCGATACACTGTTGCCGTTTGATTTCTTCGCTCAAGGAGGATGCGCATGCCGTGCACAACGATTCTGGTCGGTAAAAACGCAAGCTACGACGGGTCGACCCTGGTCGCCCGCAACGAGGACTCGTCCAACGGGGTGTTTGAGCCCAAGCACATGTGCGTAGTGCATCCCGACGAGCAGCCGCGCGTCTACACGAGCGTCCTGAGTCACCTGACCGTTGAACTGCCCGATAACCCCATGCGCTACACGAGCGTCCCCGATGTTGTCCCGGGCCACGGCATCTGGGCCGAGGCCGGTTTCAACGAGCTCAATGTGGGCATGTCCGCAACCGAGACGCTCACCACCAACGAGCGCGTTCGCGGCGCCGATCCGCTCGCGGACTACGCGCCCGCCAAGGGCAACGAGGGTGAGGACGGCTATGTGCCGGCGCAGCCTGGTGGCCTGGGCGAGGAGGACATGGTGACCCTGGTCCTGCCCTACGCCAAGTCCGCCCGCGACGGCGTTCGTATCCTGGGCGACCTGCTCGAGCGCTACGGCACCTACGAGAACAACGGCATCGCCTTTAGCGACGTGGACGAGATCTGGTGGCTCGAGACCATCGGCGGCCACCACTGGATCGCCAAGCGCGTGCCCGACGACGCCTATGTGACCATGCCCAACCAACTGGGCATCGACAGCTTTGACCTGGACGATGCCGAGGGCGCCCAGGCCGACCACATGTGCTCGGCCGACCTGCGCGCCTGGATGGCCGAGTGGCATCTGGACCTGACGCTGGGCGTTGAGGGCGACGGCCCGGCTGCGGTCTTTAACCCGCGCGAGGCATTTGGCTCGCATAGCGACAGCGACCACGTCTACAACACGCCGCGCGCCTGGTACATGCAGCGCTGCCTCAACCCCAGCGACGTGTGGGATGGCCCCGACGCCGACTACACGCCCGAGAGCGACGATATCCCCTGGAGCCGCGTGCCCGAGCGCAAGGTGACCATCGAGGACATCAAGTACGTACTCTCGAGCCACTACCAGGGCACGGAGTACGACTGCTACGGCAGTAAGGGCACGCCCGCCACGCGCGGCGCCTATCGCCCCATCGGCATCAACCGCAACAGCCAGCTCGCCGTGTTGCAGCTGCGCCCCTATGCGCAGCCGGCGTATCGCGCCGTGCAGTGGATGGCCTTTGGCTCCAACTCGTTTAACGCGCTGGTCCCGCTGTACGCCAACGTCGAGACCATGCCCGAGTACTATGCCGACACGCAGGCTCGCGTGACGTCCGAAAACTTCTACTGGGCCAACCGCCTGATCGGCGCCCTGGCCGACGTCCGCTTCCATGAGTGCGGTCGCGCGGTCGAGGATTATCAGGAGAAGGTCGGTGGCATGGGCCACAAGCAGATCCATGACGTCGATGCTGCCGTAGCCGCGCTACCCGAGGCCGAGGTGCCTGCCGAGCTTGCACGCGCCAACGAGGCCTTTGCCGAGCTTGTGCGCGTGGAGACCGATGCCCTGCTGGGCAAGGTGCTCTACACCACGAGCTGCGCCATGAAGAACTCTTTCGCGATGAACGACAACGTGAGGTAGGGATTTCCCGTCGATCGAATAGTGCTAAAACGCTTTGTCGCTTTCACTCAATCTTGGGTACAAGAACGCCAATGCAGTTGTTTGTGATTGGAGACAACCATGGTTATGAAACTCGATCAGCTTGTTAACGGCGCCATTAACGTGGGCTTTGGCGCTGCCGCCGTTGCTGTTGAAGGCGGCAAGAAGGTCCTCGACGACCTTAATACCAAAGGCGAGCAGGTCCGCAAGGACACCGCCACCCCCGATATCGCCCGCAGTGTGTCCGACATGTTCGAGCAGGCCGGCGGTACCATCTCCGACCTGACCGAGCGTCTGGGCATGCAGGGCGAGACCGCGGCCCAACGCGTGCTCGACGAGCTCATTCTGGCTCGCGTCCGCGTTATGACTGCGCCCGAGCGTACGGCCTTCCTGGCCCATGTGCGCGACATCGTCGATTCGGTCGAGGACAACGTGACCTCGGTGCCCGTCGAGTCCGTTGAGCCCGACGATGCGAAGGATACCGAAGAGGCCGAGTAGCAGCGCAGATGGCAGATTCCACCACCGATTACAACAATCTAGATCCTCTGGGTGACGAGGCGGCGGTTGTCGATGAGGTCGACGCTGCCGTCTCGGGCGCTCGCAAGAAGCCACGCGCTGTCGATATGGTGCCCGAGGAGCCCGACGCGATGGCACCGGACGAGGAATACCAGCTCACGCCGGCGGGTCGTCGCGAACGCATTGGGCAGATTGTTCGCCTGGTCAAAAAGTACCGCGTGTGGGATAACCTCACGCCGGTTCGTTTGCGCCGCCTGCTCGAGGAACTCGGCCCTATGTTCGTCAAGATGGGGCAGATTCTGGCCAACCGGTCCGAGATTCTGCCGCAACGCTTTTGCGACGAGCTGCGTCGTCTGCGCTCCGACGTGGAGCCGGTGCCGTACGAGGTAGTGCTTCGCTGTCTGGAGGAAGAATACGGCCTGCGCCTGGGGGAGATGTTCGATGCGATCGATCCCAATCCGCTTGGTAGCGCATCGCTCGCGCAGGTGCACCGCGCTCGTCTGGTGACGGGCGAGGATGTGGCCGTCAAGGTGCAGCGCCCCGGTGCGCAGCAGGTTATGGCGCAGGACATCGATATCATCCGCTCGGTGGTGCGTATCGTTTCCAAGTTCGTCAACACCGATCAATTCGTTGACCTGCACGGCGTGGTCGAGGAGCTGTGGACCTCGTTTCGCGAGGAGACCAACTTTTTGGCCGAGGCCAAAAACCTCAACGACTTCTACGAGTTCCATAAGAGCGTTCATGGCGTGACGTGCCCTAAATCCTATCTGGACCTGTGCACCGAACACGTGGTGGTTATGGACTACGTCGACGGCATTTCGATCGCCGATCCTGAACGCTTGGTGGCCGAGGGCTATGACTTGGAAAAGATCGGTGCCGCGATTGTCGAGGACTACTCGTCGCAGGTGCTTGATGACGGCTTTTTCCATGCCGACCCGCATGCGGGAAACATCATTCTCAAGGACGGCATCGTTTACTTTATCGACTTGGGCATGGTCGGGCGTATGTCGAGCCACGACCGTGGCATCGTCAAGGACATGATTTTCGCCGTGGCCGAGGGTGACGTGCCCAAGCTCAAGGATTCGCTCATGCGCTTCGCCGTGACGCGCGGCGATTCGGCCGAGCTTGACCATTCGGCCTTTTTGTCCGACTTGGACTTTATTGTTGCCGACTTTGCCGGGCTCGACCTTAAAGACCTGGATATCGGCGAGTTTTTGACCTCGCTGTTAAACCTCGCGCGCAAAAATGACGTTGAGCTGCCGAGCGTGGTGACGATGTTCGCCCGCGGCATGGTGACGCTCGAGGGCCTGTTGACCGAGTACATGCCCAACGTCAACATGATCCAGATCATCCAGACGCACATCAAAAACGAGAAGAGCACCTACGCCCGCATGCGCGAGATGAGCCGCGACTTTGCAGCGAGCAGTTATCGCGCGGCGAAGGGCTCGCTCGAGGCGGCCGAGTATCTGGGCTTGGCT
>CALINZ010000116.1 GCA_938045085.1 uncultured Collinsella sp.
TCGAAGCGCTCAGAAGGCGTCGTCTTCTCGATGGCTTTTGTGCTGCCGAGATCCGGCTCACATGGTCCGGTTTTACCATCGATGTTGCTGCAGCCCGCCAGAGCGAACGAGCAGACAGCGACGACGAGTGCGGTCGCGCAGAGGGTGCCTAGGCGTTCCATGGATCCTCCTTGCCGTAGTGATTCTGGAAGCTTGTGCGGTCAATGCGTTCGGCAGGCTTTCTCGCTACAGAATGCCTTTCAACTCCAGTCTGGCCGATGCGTGCCCAGGGATGGAATGCCCATGGGTCCCGATTCGGTCGGCGCGCTGGGACGCATGGCCCGTTTTGGGGCTTTTGGGGAGCGCTACACAGGAGTCTTCGTCTAAATGTCCTATTCTTGTGGAGAAGCTGTGGGCGCGCTGACCTGCGAATTTCTTTGACGCTTGCACGTTTTCGCAGGTATTGGTATAGTTTGCTTGCAAATGAAGTAGTAATTGAAAGAAGTGGGGTTTCGGCCCCGCTTCTTTTTTGTATGGATGGAGGTGCCGCAATGGTCAAGACCAAGACCGAGCAGGCGATCATCGACGCGCTCGAGGCCGTCGCTCCCCAGCACGATGTCGACATTGTCGACGTTGAGCTCGTGGGCGCCACCAAGGCCCCCTGCGTGCGTGTGCGCATCGAGGGTGCCGAGGGTCAGAGCCTGTCGCTCAACGACGTCACGGCCAATACCAAGTGGGTCGGCGACGTGATCGAGGAGCTCGACCCCATTTCTTCGAGCTATACGCTCGAGGTCTCGAGCCCGGGTATGGCGCGCCCGCTGCGCCGCCCGCGCGACTTTGCCCGCTTTGTGGGCGAGGACTGTGAGCTCACCTCCACCGCCACCGAGGGCCGTCGCAAGTACTCCGGCAAGATTGCCGCCGCGACCGAGACGAACGTGACCCTCGAGCTCGAGGACGGCGAATCCGTTACCCTCGATTTCTGTGATGTTAAAAAGTGCAAGTTGAAGCCCACCTACGACTTCAAGCCCGCGAAGGAAGGAAACTAACATGGCAGCATCCGACATGATGTCCGCCCTGATGGAGCTTTGCCAAGACAAGCACATCGACCAGCTCTACCTGATCGACCGCCTGGAGCAGTCGCTCGCCAAGAGCTACGCCGAGATCCTGCATCTTGAGTGGGGCGCCAAGGTGACCATCGACCGCACCACCGGCAAGATCTACGTCTACCGTCTGGAGCCGATCGACGATTCCATGGACGAGGAGGGCAACTTCACCGAGTTCGAGGAGATCGACGTCCCCCCTAAGAACACGAGCCGCATCGCCGCCCAGCACGCCAAGGCCGAGATTAACGCCATCGTGCGCAACTCCGCCCGCGAGCAGATCTACGAGGAGTTCTCCGGCCGTATCGGTGACCTCATCAGCGGTACCGTGCTGCAGTCCACGCCCGACTTCACGATCGTCAAGATCCGCGATGGCGTCGAGGCCGAGCTGCCTCATTTTGACCAGCGCCGTTACGAGAACGAGCGCAACGAGCGTCCGATGGGCGAGCGCTATCTGCACAACCAGCACATCAAGGCCGTGATCATCGACGTCCGCGATCCCAACTCCAACCTGCAGCCGGTTCGCGGCGAGCACAGCCGTCCGCCGATCGTCATCTCCCGTACCCATCCCGAGCTCATGCGTCGTCTGTTTGAGCAGGAGGTGCCCGAGATCTATGAGGGCACCGTCCAGATCAAGTCGATCGCCCGCGAGCCCGGCCAGCGCTCCAAGGTCGCCGTCCACTCGCTCGACGACCGCTTGGATCCCGTAGGCGCCTGTGTCGGCCCCAAGGGCAGCCGCGTTCGCGCCGTCGTGGGCGAGCTCCGCGGCGAGCGCGTTGACGTCATCCTGTGGGATGCCGATCCGGCCGTCTACGTCGCCAACGCCCTGTCGCCCGCTAAGGTCACCCGCGTCCTCATCGACGAGGAGAAGGCCTACGCCGGCGTCATCGTGCCCGACGACCAGCTTTCGCTCGCCATCGGCAAGGAGGGCCAGAATGCCCGCCTCGCCGCTCGCCTGACCGGCTGGCACATCGACATTAAGTCTGAGAGCCTTGCTGCCGACATCCTCAAGAACGTCCCCGTTCACGAGGAGCCCGCCGCCGACCTGATCGGTGACGAGGAGGACGACGACGTCCGTCGCTGCGAGTACGTGTCCGAGGACGGCATTCAGTGCCGTAACCAGGCCCGTCCCGGCTCCCGTTTCTGCGGTGTCCACGACACCGACGCCTTCGATGATGCGGAGGACCTGATCTAGCGCGCGGTCGCGTCGGGCGGGTCCCGGCGCATCTCCCACGCTCGTTCAGTCTCTAGGCACCCAAGGTGCCAGAAAGGGTAGGTGAAGTCATATGGCAAAAGTCCGTGTGTCCACCCTGGCCAAAGAGTTCGGCATGACCTCCAAGGAACTGATGGGTCATCTCGCCGAAATGAAGATTCCCGCTAAGTCCGCTTCCTCCGCCCTGGAGGACGCCTACGTCGCCATGGTCCGCAAGCAGCTCGCCTCGGTGATCGAGGCCCGCGCCAAGGAAGTCGAGGCCGCCAAGCAGGCCGAGGAGGAGGCAGCCGCCGCCGAGGAGGCAGCGCGTGCTGCCGAGGCCGAGCGCGAGCGCATCGCCGCCGAGAAGGCACGCGAGGAGGAGCGCCGCCAGTTCGCCGCCGCCCAGGCTGCCGAGGAGGCCGCCCGCGCCGAGGCCGAGGCCAAGAAGAAGGCCGAGCAGGAGCGCCTTGCCCGCGAGAAGGAGGAGGCTGCCCGCGAGGCCCAGCGCCGCGCCGTCCCCGCTTCCGACTCCGGTTCGCGCTTCCGCTCGCTGCTCGACCAGATCGCCGCACAGGAGACCGTGCTCAAGGAGAAGAAGGACGCCGAGGCGAAGGCCAAGGCCGAGCGCGCCTCCGAGCGCGGCAACCGTCGTGGCGGCAACAACGACCGTCGCGGTGGCCGTCGTAACGATCGCAACGCCTCCGACAACAACTCCGATCGCAACGCCTCCGAGAGCCGTCCGCACAGCCATCGCACCAACGCCAGCAACAACGTTGCTGCCGGCATGGATTTCCCCAACCCCGACAAGCAGGGCAAGGGCAAGAAGCAGCACAAGGGTCACGCAGCTGGCGAGGAGGACC
>CALINZ010000117.1 GCA_938045085.1 uncultured Collinsella sp.
CGTGGCGCCGGCGCGGTCGAGTGAAAGGTAATCGAGACCCAAGTCGACCAGACGACGGGCCGCGCTCAAAAACGAATCGCAGATATCCGTCGCCATGGGCCGCATCTCGGGCGGCAAGAATGCGGGCACCCCGCGCACCCACTCAATCGCCTCGCCCAGCGTCATAGCCGCCGCCTGCGCCAGATTGATACCGCGCACCTGGGGCTGGCGCGCAGCCTCGGAGAGACGCGTGCCGCCGCAATCGCGGCATGGGCCCTCGCGCAAAAAGCGCGCAACGCGTTTTAAGCCCTTATCGTCCTTGACCTTGGCGAGCGCATTCTCGACGGTATAGACGGCGTTGTAATAGGTAAAGTCGAGTGGCGTAGCGCCCTCGCCGTTTTTGGGCACGTAGAGGATGTGCTTCTTAACCGCCGGACCATGAAACACGATGTCGCGCTCTTGAGGCGTGAGCTGGTTAAACGGCACGTCGGTGCGCACGCCCATCTCGCCGGCCACCTGCTTCATCAGATCCCACATGAGCGTGCCCCAAGGAAGCACCGCGCCCTCGTTGATAGTCTTTGACTCGTCGGGTACCAAGCTCGCCTCGTCCACCTCGCGCATGACACCGGTGCCGCCGCAGGTGGGACACGCACCGCCACTGTTAAAGGCAAGGTCCTCGGCACTCGGCGCGTAGAACTCGCGGCCGCATGTCGGACACGTGAGCGACAGGCCTGCGGCAACGTTAAGGCTCGGCTCCACACGCGCCCCGCAGCGCGGGCACACATGATGGGCGCAACGGCTAAAGAGCAGACGCAGACTATTGTTGAGCTCGGTCATGGTACCAAAGGTCGAGCGCACGCCCGGCACGCTGGGGCGCTGATGCAATGCGAGCGCCGCCGGCACGTGCAGCACCTCGTCCACTTGGGCGTGCTCGGCCTGCGTCAGGCGACGGCGGGTATAGGTGCTGAGCGCCTCCAAGTAGCGGCGCGAGCCCTCGGCATAAAGAACCCCCAGCGCCAGCGAGCTCTTGCCCGAACCCGACACGCCGGCAATACCCACGAGCTTTCCCAGCGGAATATCGATATCGATGTCCTTGAGGTTGTGTACACGCGCGCCACGCACCTCGATAGCCTGCGGGCTCATCTTCTGTTCCGTCACCTTTATCACCCTACTCATGCCATAAAACTCGATCGCGAATGTACGCGCCCAGCATGGGCACGGTAAATCGGACGAGGCCGTATCCGGCAGCCTCGATGACGCGCTCGCGAATCAGGCTTGCGCGATATTTGCTCGCCCAGCTCTGGGTGCGATCGCAGCGCTCAATGATATCCGCCATGCGAGTCGGTTTGTCCTCGTCAACCGCCATGGCCTCGATAAAAAGGCGCTGTGGACTGCGCAGCCCGTAATATAGAGGCGCGTCAACCGCTTCGTAGAACTCGGAGACGGCATCCGCATGGCCATCCTCGACATCGTGCCTTTCGATGACTTGCGAGCCACGCCGGACAGCAGAGCGCCACATGTAATAGCCCACCAGCTGAACCATATAGGGATGCCCCATGCTCCTGTGTGCCGCAAGGTCCGCCGTCTCCGCGTCAACGTAAAGACCAGCGTCTTTGACCGTCTGGATATATGAATCGCGCACCTTGGGCAAAGATATCGCCCCCAGCGTACGCTGCTGGGCACGCCGCAAAAACGTCACGCTCGGCTCTTCGAGCAGATCGTCAACCATACTGGGTAAGCCGGCGAACACCAGCGCAAGACCGCGCTGGTCGCTATCGGACAAGCCCGTGGCATCCTGGTCTCCAAGCACCTGCTGATAGAGAACGGCAAGAGCCGCCAGTTCCTCGATAGACGCCGATTGCGCCTCGTCAATCGCAAACAGTATGCCCTTGCCTGGACCGAGATTCTTAAGGCGCTCGTTGGCCAGCCCTCGCAACGTCTCGCCCTTTGCTCGAGCCGCCTCGACCGACATCCGACCAAACGACGGACCGAACTCCATTGACGTCACAACGGGTTTATTCGAGCGAAGCGCGTCGGCCAAGCGGTCGCATAAGCCAAGCGACGCGGAATCGGAGACAACCGCCCATCCGCGCTCATTGGCTAGACGTTGCAGCTCTCGCAGGAGAACCGTCTTGCCGCAGCCGCGGTTTCCCGTAATGAGCATGAGCCTGCCCGGCGCTCCAGCGCCATTATCGAGCCCTTCCTGAAAATCTTCGATAACCGACTCGCGACCGATGAGTATCGGAGGCCGCTTGCCAGCCGTGGGCTTAAAGGGATTTGGATTCATGTCGACCTCCTCGGATTGGCAAACCCTGGTAATAGTTATACCAACTTATACCGAGTTATACCAATAGCATGTGACAAAGGAACTGTCCCCTTGTCACATGTGGCCGAAAAACTCTGCGTCTGCTGCTCGCCAGGGGCGGAAGGTGGCGGGATCGACCTTTACGTGCGCCGCGGCGGGTACGTCGTACCATTTGACCGTGTAACCGGCGCCGTGAGAGCAAAAGACCGAATCGGGCGTGTTGGGCAGATCGGCCTCGGGCTCATAGGCGGCCGCCTCGATGACGCGCTCGGCATCATGGCAAGCCGCATAGCCGGCGAACTCTAGGTACAGATGCCCGCGACCGCTTGTGTAGGCGGCCACCTCCAGCGCGTAATCCTGCACCTCGGATGCCGGCACGCGGCCCACAAGCTTCGCCCGGTCCCCCGCCATCGTCGGCGGCTCGTACTCGGCGCCCATGCGCGTGGCATCCGAGAGCGCCCGGCCCACGCACTCCCCCGGCACCTCGAGCTCAAAGCGATACCACGGCTCCAGCAGTACTGCAGCGCCAGCCTCGCGTGCCTGCATGAGGCCCTGGCGAATCGCGCGATACGTTGCCTGACGAAAATCACCGCCCTCGGTATGCTTGGCATGCGCACGGCCACCCGTGAGCGTAATGCGCACATCGGTGATTGGCGAGCCCGTCAACACGCCCAGGTGATCGCGCTCCATGGCGTTGGTGAGCGCCAGACGCTGCCAGTTAAGATCGAGCTCGTCAGTCGAGGTCACGGTGCCAAACTGCACGCCCGAACCCGCTGGCAACGGCTCCAGGCGCAGATGCACCTCGGCATAGTGGCGCAGTGGCTCAAAGTGGCCCACGCCCTCGACCGGCTGCGAAATAGTCTCCTTATAGAGAATGCCGCCAGACTCAAACGCAACCGAAAGGCCAAAGCGATCGGCCAACACCCGCTGCACGACCTCGAGTTGCACGGCGCCCATCAACTGCAAATGAATCTGCTCAAGATGCGTGTTCCAGCTTACGCCGAGCATGGGATCCTCGTCGGCAAGCTCGGCCAGCGCTTGGAACACCGTATGGACATCGTGCTCGTTCGGCAGCACCGTATAGGTGAGTACCGGAGCGATGACGGGCGCATCGCCCACGGGCTCCGCGCCCAGGGCATCCCCCGGACGAACGTGCGTAAGACCCGTCACGGCACAAATACCACCAGCAGCAACTTCTTGGGCAAGCTCATACTTCTCGCCGTTATAGATGCGGACCTGATCGACCTTCTGCTCCCATGTCTCGGCACCGGAACGTCCGTCAATCATCTGCTTGGCATGCAGCGTGCCGCCGGTCACTTTAACCCAAGCCAAGCGCTCGCCGCGATCCCCGCGGCTGACACGATAGACGCGCGCGGCAAACTCCGGGAGCCACGTCTGTTCACGCATCAGCGCACATATGCCATCCAGCAGCTCGTCCACGCCTTGGTCCTTGAGCGCCGAGCCGGCAAAGCAGGGAAAGAGCTTGCGCTCGGCAACCATGCGCGACAGCGTTGCGACAGAAAGCTCACCCGCCTCAAGAAACTCCTCGAGTGCTGCCTCGTCCAACGCGGCAGCGTCCTCCTGAACGGCGCCACCCGCCAGCAGTTCGTTGGCATCCAGGCAGCCCTCGGAAAGACGCTGCCCAAGTTGTGCCAGCAAAACATCGCGGCCGGGATTCTCCAAATCGATTTTGTTGATATAGATGAACGTCGGAATGTCATAGCGCGCAAGCAGGCGCCACAGGGTTTCGGTGTGCCCCTGCACGCCATCGTTGGCGCCCACAACCAAAATCGCATAGTCGAGCGCGCGCAATGTACGCTCCGCCTCGGCCGAAAAATCGACGTGGCCGGGCGCATCCACGAGCATGACGTGGGTATCACCGTGGTCAAGCACGGCCTGCGACGAGAAAATCGTGATGCCACGCTCGTGCTCGATTGCATTAGTGTCCAGATGCGAATCGCCATCGTCCACGCGGCCGCGCTTGCGAATGCGACCCGCGTTGAACAGCATGGCCTCGGCCAACGTGGTCTTGCCAGCATCGACATGCGCCAAGATTCCAACGACCGCTTGCTTCGACATGGCTCTCCTCATATTACAAGCCCATCGCACACGGCAACGGGCGTTCACGCTCCACACTGGATGATACAATTTACGGGCCGGCGGGCGAAGCGGGCCCTATCCCCCGACCGAGCTCATCGCCCCGCGTTGCCGCGCGGCGATTTTCGTAGGTTCGCGCCTTGCGAAAGCCGGCTTGCAAAACAGCACAGCGAATCAAAACCACCCCTAAAAGGGGTGGTTTGCTCTTAGGGTATAACCCTTGGATT
>CALINZ010000118.1 GCA_938045085.1 uncultured Collinsella sp.
ACAGCCGCATGTGCCCGATCGAGACCCCTGAAGGCCCCAACATCGGCCTGATCGGCTCGCTCGCCCTCTACGCCCGCGTCAACGAGTACGGCTTCATCGAGGCCCCGTTCCGTCGCGTCGAGAACGGCGTTGCCACCGACCAAATTGACTGGATGACCGCTGACGAGGAAGAGAAGCACGTCATCGCGCCGGCCAACACGCCGCTCGATCCCAAGACCAACGAGTTCATCACGACCGATGCCGAGGGCAAGATTGTCCGTCCGCACGCCGTGATCGCCCGCACCCGCGACTTCGACGGCTCCTTCGGCGCTCCCGCCGACGTGCCTGTCGAGGACGTCGACTACATGGACGTCTCGCCGCGTCAGATGCTCTCCGTCGCAGCCACGCTGATCCCGTTCCTTGAGCACGACGACGCTAAGCGTACGCTGATGGGCGCCAACATGCAGCGTCAGGCCGTGCCGCTGGTCCACCCCGCCGCTCCCTATGTCGGTACCGGCATGGAGCGTCGCGCCGCCCTGGACTCTGGCGAGGTCACCCTGGCCAAGAACGCCGGCGAGGTCATCTTTGCCGACGCCTCCAAGATTATCGTCAAGCATGCCGGCGGCATGGACGAGTATCACCTGGCCAAGTACCAGCGCTCCAACCAGTCCACCTGCATCAACCACCGTCCGCTCGTGCGCGTCGGTGACACCGTTGAGCAGGGCGAGCCTCTGGCCGACGGTCCTTCGACCGATCATGGCGAGCTCGCGCTGGGCCAGAACCTCACCGTGGCATACATGCCATGGGAAGGCTTCAACTACGAGGACGGTATCGTCGTGTCCGAGCGCCTGGTGGCCGAGGACCTGCTGACGACCATCAATATCACCCGTCACGAGATCGACGCCCGCGACACCAAGCTCGGCCCTGAGGAGATCACTCGCGAGATCCCGAACCTCTCCGAGGACATGCTTGCCAACCTCGACGAGGACGGCATCATCCGCATCGGCGCCGAGGTCGGCCCTGGCGACATCCTGGTCGGCAAGGTCACGCCTAAGGGCGAGAGCGCTCTGACCGCCGAGGAGCGCCTGCTGCGCGCCATCTTCGGTGCCAAGGCCCACGACGTTCGCGACACCTCCCTTAAGATGCCTCACGGCGCTTACGGCCGCGTCATCGACGTCGTCCGCTTTAGCCGCGAGAACGGCGACGACCTGGCCCCCGGCGTCAACGAGCAGGTGCGCGTCTACGTCGCCCAGCGCCGTAAGATCCAGCAGGGCGATAAGATCGCCGGCCGCCACGGCAACAAGGGTGTTATCTGTAACGTTCTGCCGGTCGAGGACATGCCCTACATGGCTGACGGTACCCCGATCGACGTTATCCTCAACCCGCTGGGCGTTCCTTCGCGTATGAACGTCGGCCAGCTGCTCGAGTGCCACCTTGGCTGGGCTGCTGCCTGCGGTTGGGATACCGAGGATGCCAACTCCGACAAGTATGTCCCCGGTCCGTTCTTCGTCTCGACGCCCGTTTTCGACGGCGCCAAGGAGGACGAGATCGCCGAGGTCATCCGTCGCGCCAACAAGAACATGCTCAACAAGGCCACCGCTGCCTTTGGCGATCACATGCGTCCCGAGTTCGTCACCCAGCTTGACGAGCGCGGCAAGACCCGTCTGTTCGACGGCCGCACCGGCGAACCGTTCCCGAAGCCGATCTCCGTGGGCTACATGTACATGCTGAAGCTGCACCACCTGGTCGACGACAAGATTCACGCTCGTTCCACCGGCCCGTACTCCATGATCACCCAGCAGCCGC
>CALINZ010000119.1 GCA_938045085.1 uncultured Collinsella sp.
TGCATACTGGATTTTGGGCGAAAGGCAGGCGCCATGGGCCGCATCCTGTAAAAAATGATCGGTCCTTGAGGCATTGGGGGTCCAGGACCAGGGCATTCAGCGCGGTTTTGTGCACCCGTTCCCGCACCTGCGGACTCCGGGATGCTGAATACTCCAGATTTTGCACGCCGCCCCCTGGGGTACCTGCGGGCAAAAAGCAACCGCTCCGTCGAAGTATGCATTCGGCGGGGCGGTTTATGCAAAAAGGCGGTTGTGGATGCGTCGGTAGCTCGCTACAGCTTGAATCCCAGGACAGGTTCATCTTTGGCAGGTTAATCTGGGCAAACGCCGGACAACCATTAGGTGGCCCGGCGTTTGCCCCGCTTTGCTGGGAATGTCTGTCGTTCAGTGCTCTTACTGGCCAGTCCAGTGTTGCGCATAGCTTTTAATGTCTTCGGTAAAACCGTCAAGATCGTCGAGAGTAATCACGCTGTCGATAAGCAAATTGGCTATCTCACGGTGCATTGTACCGCGGCAAAGGTCGTTCACCAGCACTCCTGAGGACAGCTTATCCCTATTGATACGCTCTTCTAGCGCCCAAAATCTACTGGACGCTTCGCTGTCGCCGTTCAGCATCTCAACGTACCGGCCGATGAGCTTTTCCATATAACGTTCTTGCCATTGAGGAAGCATTTTCTTAAACAGCTTCCAGTCGCTTTCGGCTACGTCGCGCATATGTTCTCCGCTCGTCAAACGGGCTTTCCATTTGCCTTTCATTCTATTTGGTTTTCGCTCGCAGGCGTGGATGAGAGGCTCTCTTCAGCCTTCGAGATTGAGCTTGAATGATCCGTTGCCACAAAATGGACCTATCTACTACGTTTGCTACCACACCCTCGACCATGACAAAGATTGTAAAAATAAAACCGCAGGTAGAAAGCTTGCCAGTTTTCGAAAAAGGCGGGTATGGTCGGCCCCTTCGGGCTAAACGTAGTAAATAGGCCCTTTTCTTGGCGCGCGGTCAGCTCAATGCTTATCTCCGTGCCGGAACTGACCCAATTGTTTGTTAGTTGCGGTGATATAGGGACTGTTTGGCGCTTTGGAGCCTCAAAACAGTCCCTATATCACCGCAACTTGGAAGGGACGGGCGGTGTCGGATGAGTGGCGCTGGCGGGTTAGGGCGGTTTAGGCCTGTTTGCGGTGCTTCCATTGTTTGCGGCACCAGTGCATAAGCGCTTTTACGATGGGAATCGTGATGAGGATGACCCATGCGGGATGGGGCTGTCCCAGGCAGAACCACATGTAGAGGAACCAAGTTATGGCAGCTGCCGGGTAGACGGCGTCGACAAGCTTTGACAGATGACGTCGGTCGATGAAATCGCCAAGCGCGTAGTAGACGGGAATCAAAAAGACGAGGAAAAGTCCCGTAGTCCACACGCCGCAAATAATGCCGAGCGCCAGATAGGCGAGGGCGACAAGCACGGGGAAGGGGAACTTATTCCACGCGCGACCGAGCTTGGTGTGGAAATGCTTGCCATGATGGTCGAGCTTGTCGCGCGCCTCTTTCCAGCTGGAGAATTGTTCGCCGTCGATAACCACGGTGCCATCGGCATTGGTGTGCACGCTGTGCCCGTCGTCCTCTAGCGTGTCAATATGTACGCCGCCCGGCCCCACGTGCACCTCTTCACCCTTGCGGTCGTTGGTCACATGGATGCCGCTCCAGCCAACATGGACTTCCTCGCCTTTATTGGGATCAATGACGTGGATGCCGCGCGCAAGGGAAATATCGACAAGTGGTTTGTCGCCGCAATCGGCGTGCTCAGTAGAAGCCTCAACCTCGTCAGCCACATCCGCCGTCTCGGTGTCGGCACTGCCGTCCTCAAGGTCGTCGGCATCGCTAGCCGCTTCCCCATACAACAGCTCGTCCAACGACACGCCATACAGTGCGGCGAGCGCAATAAGGTTATCGGTATCGGGTGAGGACTCACTGCGCTCCCATTTACTGACAGCCTGGCGACTTACGCCCAGTTGGGCAGCAAGGGCCTCCTGAGAAAGACCGGCAGCTTTGCGGCGATCGACGAGACGCTGCGCCATCGCAAGGTCCATGGTGGTTCCTTTCATGTGGTGACCGTAATCGAATGAGGCGAGTATGCCGAAAACAACCGGTAGCGACCACCATTTCTAGTTAGAATCTGCCCCAACCCTACCGCAACTACCAGTAGCAACCCCTAACGACCTGCCATTTCATGACAAATGTCAGTGCAAATAACAACCAAGAGCCCTCTCGATAAGTTGCGGTGGAATAGTTCCCGTTTGGCATAGCAGAGCCATAAACGGGAACTATTCCACCGCAACTTACTATTAGGCCACGCACTCGCAGAGTAGCTGCGGGTGCCTGGGGTAGGATGCGGCGTGCATTTTTTGGAGTATTCAGCAGCCGAGGGCACCTGCATACTGGATTTTGGGCGAAAGGCAGGCGCCATGGGCCGCATCCTGTAAAAAACGAGCGGCTCTTGAGGCGTTGGGGGCTCAGAATCAGGACTTTAAGCGCTGTTTTGTGCGCCCGCTCCCGCACCCGCGGGCTCCGGGATGCTGAATACTCCGGAATTTGCACGTCGCCCCCTGGGGTACCCGCGGGCAAAAAGCAACCGCCCCGCCGAAATATGCAATCGGCGGGGCGGTTTATGCAAAAATGCGATTGTGGTACATTACAGCTCGCTACAGCTTGAATCCCAGGCAGGTTACTCGGCGCTCTTGAGGGCGCCGACCATGTCGATCTTGTTGAGCGTTCGGTTGGTGGCGAGGTTGACGATAAACGTAAAGCCAAAGGAAAGCACCACGGCGAGCACGTAGCTTAGCGGCTCGACTTCGACGTCAAAGTACAGCGACGGCATCTGCAAAATGTACGTAAAACTCTCGGCCAGCAAGCCGCCCAGCGGCACGCCCAGCGCAGCGCCGATCGCCGTGAGGATCAACGTCTCCTTGTTGACGTAGTGGTGCACCTCGCCGCGGCGGAAGCCCAGCACCTTGATGGTTGCCAGTTCGCGCTTGCGCTCCGAAATGTTGGTGTTGGACAGCGTAAACACCACCACAAACGACAGGCACGCCGCCATAAAGGTCACGAGCACCACGACGGAATTGATAATTGTAAAGTTCGCTTCATAGTTCTCCCAATGCTCGGCCGTACTCGAAATCGTAAGCCAACCGTCACTCTTAAGATTCTTGCTAAACGCAATCTGGTCAGAAGATGAGCCCTTAAGCAGCACAAAGACGCCGTTAAGGCGCACGCTTCGACCGAACGCGCGCTCATAGGTGTCCTGCGTCATGTAAAGCGTGTTGCCCAGATAGTTGAGTGAGATGTCACCAACCTTGACCTTAGCAACATTGAGCGACGAATCCTGGACGTGCGCCGTATCGCCCGGCTGAATCCCCAACACCAGCTGTGAACTTTTGCTCAGATACACGTCTCCGTCACGCAAAGACAGAGGTTCTTTGGACTCATCCTCCAGGCGCACGTAATCGCCCAAGTCACCCGCGCGGTCATCGGGAATCACGATGAGCTGCACGGTCTCGCTCTTGCCGCCAAACGTAAAGGTGACGTTGTCGGTCATAATCGGCAGGGTCGAGGTCACCGTCACGTTGGAATCATTGGCCGCGCTTCGCTCGTCGAGCGCCGCGCACGTCTGCGAAAAATCGTCGGGATTGGCAACCGCCAGCAGGTCATAGCGCGTGATATGCCCGTACTGCTTGGGCGAAAGCGCCACCGACGTATCACGAATGCCCATTCCGCAGATCACGAGCGCCGTGCAACCGGCGATACCGAAGATGGTCATAAAGGCGCGCTTTTTGTAGCGGAACAGGTTACGCGCCGCCACCTTGTTTAAGAAGCCCATGCGGCGCCAGATAAAGCCGATGCGCTCGAGCAAGATGCGCGAGCCAGCGCGCGGGGCCTTGGGACGCATAAGCGAGGCCGGGGTCTCGGCCATCTCGTGGCGGCAGGCGATAATCGTGGCGCCCACCACGCCCACGGCAAACAGCGCCACCGAAACGATCGAGGACACGATGTCGTACGAAAGTAGCATCTGGGGCAGCGAGTACATGTCGTCGAACACCGTAAACAAATCCGATGATGTTACCGAGCACGCCGCCGATCAGACAAGCCCACAGCGCGTAGTCCACGTATTTGGACAGGATGCGCCCGCGCGAATAACCGAGCGCCTTATACAGGCCGATGAGTGTGCGCTCCTCCTCGACCATGCGTGTGGCGGTGGTAAGGCTGATGAGCACGGCGACGATAAAGAAGATGAACGGGAACACCGTGGCGATGGCTTCAATTGACGAGCTATCGCTCTCCACGCTCGAATAGCTTGCGATATTGCCGCGGTCCTGGATGTACCAGGTGCATTCGCCCAGATCGGAAAGCTCGGCGCGGGCATCGGCAAACTGTTGATCGGCGGCGGCGCGACGCTGATCCAGGTCGGCTTGCGCCTGCGCACGCTCGTCGCTGCCCTCGGCCATGCGATTGATGTTGTCCTGCTCAATCCCAAAGAGCATATTCGCCTGACGCTCAGCCGCGTCCAAGCTCGCCGGCGTGTCGACCGTCAGCTCCTGGGCGCGCGCCTTCTCACGCTCCTCGCGGATCTTCTCTATATTGCCCTTGACCTTGTTGATCTTTGCCGCGTAGGCATCCGAATAGGAGTTGAGGCTCTTGGCTCCCTCGACGATCACGTGGACCGCGGAGTAGGAAGAAGATGTCGCGGCGTCCTCGCTCACATAGAACTTATAGTCCGCCGCCGAAGCAGCGCGAAAGGCGTTGACTGTCGAGTCGGAGCTCACATCAGTGGGGTCGAGGACCTCGGCCGTAATGGTGTAATCGCCCGCGGCAAACTGGTCCTTGGCGCTTTGATTGGACGAGCTCGCGTCATTGGCGGCAAAACTCACCGTATCGCCGATTTTCTTGCCCGATGCCTTCAGGAACTTCGAAGTCACCGCGACTTCATCAGCGCTCTCGGGCAAATCGCCGTTCACGAGCACCGGCTGATCGATGTTCTCCTTGGAGAGACTCTGCACGACCACGCGCTCACGCGTTGTACCCACGGCGGTGTAGGCGGTCTCGGTGTAGATGCCCTCGGCCGTTTCGACGCCATCGACCTCTTGTATGGCGTCGAGATCATCGTCAGTCAGGCCATAGGTCGACTGCACGTTAATGTCATAGACATTTTGCTGGTCGAAGTAGGCATCAACCGAATCACACAGGTCCTCGCAACCCGCCTTAAGGCCGCACATCACGCTCACGCCAAGCGCGGTGATGACCACGATTGACAAGAAGCGCTTAAGACTGCCTCGGATTGTGCGGTAGATGCCACGGCGAAAAACCGTCGGCACCATATCGTTTGAGCTTTGGGCAGTGCGGTAGGTCGTAAAATCCTGCTCGCGCTCCGTGTTCTGCGCGTCGCGGCGTAGGCTGTTTTGGCGGTCTTGGTCCATGGGCGCTACCACTCGATCGTCTCGATAGGCACGGGATTTTGCTGGACCGTCTCGCTCTCCACGCGACCGTTCTTAAAGCGGATCAGGCGATCGGCCATGGGCGCCAGCGCGGAGTTGTGGGTGATGATGATGACCGTAATGCCCTGCTTGCGGCAAGTGTCCTGCAACAGTTGCAAGATCTGCTTGCCGGTTTTGTAGTCGAGTGCACCCGTGGGCTCGTCGCACAAAAGTAGCTTGGGGTTCTTGGCCAGCGCGCGGGCGATGGACACGCGCTGTTGCTCGCCGCCCGAAAGCTGCGCGGGGAAGTTGGCGAGGCGCTCACCCAAGCCAACCTGGCAAAGCGTTTGCTCGGCATCGAGCGAATCGGGGCAGATTTGCGCCGCAAGCTCAACATTTTCGAGCGCCGTCAGGTTGGGGACCAGATTGTAGAACTGGAAGACAAAGCCGACATCGGCGCGGCGGTATTCCACGAGCTGAGCCTCGTTGGCGGAGCTCACGTCGCGCCCGTCCACCGTCACGGTGCCGGAGGTCGCCGTATCCATGCCGCCCAGAATGTTGAGCGCCGTGGTCTTGCCGGCACCCGAAGCACCCAAAATGATGGCGAGCTCGCCGCGCTCGACCGTAAAGCTCGCGCCGTCGAGTGCGTGAATGCGGGCGTCGCCCTCGCCGTATGCCTTGATGACGTCTTTGAATTCGATATAAGCCATCGATCGGTTCCCATCTGGTCGGATAACTCTTTAGTATTACCCATTTCGCACCGACTAAAAAGGGACGGGTTTATTTTGGCAGGTTCTATATGGGGAAACGGCAGCTATAGATGAGGCGCCGGGGAGGCAGAGAAATCATCGATGGGGTCAGGCCGACCGCCAAACACAACGCACGCATCTCAATCTGTCAGCCAAATCATTCGAACAGCTGTACGTTTCTATGATATGATTCCGCTATCTAAGCAGGCCAATACGCAGAAAGGCGGCCAACATGGCGTTCGACTTTAAGAAGGAATGCAAGGAGCTCTACAGACCTGCAAGCAAGCCGAGTATCATAACTGTCCCGCCTATGAGCTACGTTGCCGTTCGCGGAAAGGGCGACCCAAATACCGAAGGTGGCGAGTATCAAAATGCCCTGCCGCTGCTTTACGGCATCGCCTATACCGTCAAGATGTCAAAGAAAGGCTCAAGGAGTATCGAGGGCTATTTCGACTTTGTGGTACCGCCGCTCGAGGGCTTCTGGTGGCAAGACTCCCCGAGCGGCGACATCGATTATGTACGCAAGGACGATTTCAACTTTATCTCGTGCATCCGCCTGCCCGATTTCGTCACTCAGGATGGCTTTGACTGGGCGGTCGCGGAAGCCACGGCCAAAAAGAAACTGGACTTTTCTGCCGTCGAGCTGCTTAAAGTTGACGAGGGTCTCTGCGTTCAATGCATGCATACCGGACCCTACGACAGCGAGCCGGCAACCGTAGACGCCATGCATGAATATGCGACCGAGCAGGGCTATGTCCCCGACTTCTCAGACACCCGTTTACATCACGAAATCTATCTTTCCGATCCACGCAAGTGTGCGCCGGAGAAACTTAAGACCGTGGTTCGTCATCCTATCAAGCGCGCTGAATAGCGTGGAGCGTCATTTCACGCGCTAGGTTTTAAGCCAGCCAACCAGCCGCCTCCTAGGCTGTCAAGCAATTATCTTGACGCAGCCCGTCGCATCTTATAAGTTTGTTTTGCTAAAGCTGGAAAGCCTCTCAACGATGCGCAACTCCAGCTCTTTTTCTATCAAGAGGCTTAATGAAATACCAGAAGTCGCGGATATCCATCAACGAACAAATAGCACTATTGACAGAAAACAAGGGTCTTAAGTGCTCTGATCAAAGCGAACTCGAGCGAGCTTTGGTCGAAGCCAACCACTACAGACTGTCGGCCTACTGGTTTCCCTACAAAACCAAATGCAAGTCCGGGATTACCATCTTTCGCGAAGGCACAACATTCGAAACCATCATCTACACGTATGAATTTGACCGAGCCCTCCGGCAGTTAATGTTTGATGCGGTCGGCAGTGCGGTCGGCAGAATTGAGATCTACCTCAGAAGCAGAATTGCCTATCTTGCCTCTGAGGAACGCGGGCCTTTCTGTTACCCAGATGTCGCCATAACGAGGCTCAACTCGGCATGCCCGTCGAGCCCTGCGCCGCACTGGGCTACGCAGCCGTCTTTGGCAGCGCCACCAATACGCTGCTCGCACCCATCCTTATTGGTTGCGAAGTCTTCGGCTTTGGTAACTTGCCGATGTTCATTATTGTCTGCGTTGTGGCTTACCTGTTCAACATGGATAAGTCCATCTACGCCCTGCAGGAGCGGGCGTAGATCGATGTCCAGGCAGGTGGTCTCAGCAGGAAACGACGTCCCACTCTGAGGCGGTATTCCGGGACACGGTTTCCGCTTGGAACGCCATTCGGAAAGCGCATCCCGCTTTAAAACGGAATTCCGGGACGTAGTTTCCGTCTGAGCCTCCATTCGGAAAGCATGTCCCGTTCTTTCACGGCATCTTGGCTATGCAAAGCGCTCGAGTGTTACTCCTCGTAGGCGCCCTCAAGCCGAAGCAGCCACTCCTTTCGATCAAGCCCGCCGGCATATCCGTTAAGCGAGCCGTCGGCCGCCACCACGCGATGGCATGGCACAATAATCGAAACAGGGTTGCGAGCGACCGCGGCCCCCACGGCACGGGGAGACACAACGGGTGTCTCATTTCCCGGCACACGATGTCGAGCCGCAACACGCTGGGCGATCTCACCATACGTAGCGACCTCGCCACGCGGAATAGAAAGCAGCTCGTACCAAACTTCACGCTGAAACGCCGTACCGATCATATGCAACGGCGGCGTAAACCGAGGTTCCTGCCCTGCAAAATAAGCATTCAGCCAAGCCCAGGAACGCTCAAGCACCGAAGACGCCGCACCATTTGCAGGACTCACCGACGACATGCCGCCAGCACCAGAAACTGCATCGGCGCCTTCAACATGTTCGGGATCTTCTTTGAGAAGCGTGGAGCCAAAGTGCTCCTGCCCCTCAAACCAAAGCCCCGTCAGACCGCGGCCATCAGCGGCAAGCAAGATTTCGCCCAAAGGCGAAGCAAACGTCGTCGTGACCACCAGCGGCTCCTTTCAAAACTCCGCAACATAATACCGCGAATTGTGCAGACAACCCCAATCGACCCCAAAGTCACCTCAGGCAGCAGGCGCGCAGCGCCGCAGCTGCCGCACGACCCCAAAGTCCCCGCAGGCAGCAGGCGCAACGCGCCGCAGCTGCCGGCCGCGCCCCACAGTCCCCCAAGGCGGCAGGCGCAAAGCGCCGGGGCCGCCGCCGGGACTAGGGCCCGCAACAGCCACGTGCCCTCACATCAGCCCAGCGGCCCCAACCAACAACGGCCCCATCGCAGACCGCTCGCGCAGCGTCACCGCAGGCGGGGGCCGGGCTTAGTTTTCAGAACACTCCGCAGACCAGTGTGGCGCCTTGTCCGCGGCTCCGAAGGAGCAGGACAAGGCGCCACACATGGTCGAGGACGTTCTGAAAACTAAGCCCGGCCCCGCCGGACAGGTCAACCTACTCGCAGAGCAGCTTGGCGATCTGGACGGCGTTGGTTGCCGCGCCCTTACGGATTTGGTCGCCGCAGCACCAGAAGGTAATACCGCGCGTGGCCTCGGGGTTCGAGATGTCGCGACGCACGCGACCGACCCAAATCAGGTCTTGGTCGGACGTATCCATCGGCATGGGGAAGCGGTCGTGCGCATCCTCGGCAGCCATATCGTCAACCAGCTTGACGCCGGCAGCGGCAGCCAGCGCAGCACGGGCCTCGTCAACCGTAATGTCACGCTCGAACTCGAGCGTGATGCTCTCGGAGTGCGAACGCAGCACGGGCACGCGCACGCAGGTGCAGTTCACGCGCAGCTCGGGCAGATGCATAATCTTGCGGCCCTCGTTTTGTAGCTTCATCTCCTCGGAGGTAAAGCCCTCCTCCTTGACGCCGCCAATCTGCGGAATCAGGTTACTCGCCAGCTGGGCGGCAAACGCGCGCGGCTCGGGAATCTCCTCACCACGGCCCAGGGCGGCCAGCTGAGCCTCGAGCTCGGCCATACCGGGAGCACCGGCGCCCGAAGCCGCCTGGTACGTCGAGACGATCATGCGCTTCACGCCGGCGAGCTGATGCAGCGGCCACGTGGGAACCAGGCCGATGATGGTCGCGCAATTGGGGTTGGCGATCAGACCGTGGTGCCACTTGATGTCGTCGGCATTGATCTCGGGCACAACCAGCGGCACCTCGGGATCCATGCGGAAGGCATGGCTGTTGTCGACCACGACGGCGCCGCGCTTGACGGCCTCGGGCAGCAGCTCCTTCGCGATGTCGTCGCCGGCGGCTCCAAGCACAATGTCACAGCCCTCAAAGGCCTCGGGACAAGCCTCTTCAATCACGATCTGCTCGCCGCGGAACTCGACGGTCTTGCCCGCAGAACGCGCGCTCGCCAGCAGCTTGAGCTTGCCAACCGGGAACTCCTGCTCGTTAAGGCACTCGAGCATCTGGGTGCCCACGGCTCCCGTCGCGCCCAAAATAGCAACCGTGTACTGTTTCATGCTTCCCCCTTTAAAGGTTGTGGCTTTTGCCCGCACGCCAAGCAGGCCGATTATTGTTGCCAGTGTATACAAGAACGGGGCGGACACGAAACCCGCCCCGTCGAAACGAAACCGAAACGAAACGCCCCACCGTAGATTTTTGAGGCAAGTCCCAAAAATCTACTGGGATAGCAGCTACTTGTGGAGCGCGGCCAGAGCGGGATCGACCGGCGCGGGGGCCTCCAGGTCGGAGACCTTCACAATGCCGTTCTCATCGGAGAAGGCACGGTAAATGGTCCGAATCGCTAGGTCGAAGTCCTTCTCCTCGACACCGATGATGATGTTGATCTCGTCGCAGCTCTGCGAAATCATACGCACGCTCACGCCGGCCTGGCCAAGCATGCCAAACAGATGGCCCGAGATACCTGCGCGGCCGCGCAGGTTACGGCCGACGGTTGCGATGAGCGCCAAGCCCTCGACAACCTCGATCTCGAGCGGCTCGACCTCCTGCTGAATGTCGCCCACGAGCGAGTACAGCGAATCGTGCACGTCCCGCTCCTGCACCACGGCGCCAAAGCGGTCGACACCGGTGGGCATGTGCTCGACGGAAACGTCATAGCGCTCGAAGACCGAAAGCGCACGGCGCATAAAGCCGACGCGGGGCTTGGTGCGGTCGCGAGCCACGTTGATGGCGACAAAACCGCGCTTGCCGGTCACGCCGGTAATGATGGGCTCTGCCTCGCCTTCATCAGCCGTCTCGCTAATGATGGTGCCGGGGTCCTGCGGCGCATTGGTGTTCTTGATGACCAGCGGAATGCCTGCCTCGCGCACGGGAAACACGGCTTCCTCGTGCAGGACGCTTGCGCCCATGTACGAAAGCTCGCGCAGCTCCTCGTAGGTAACGCGCGCAATGGGCTGAGCCTCCGGAACAATACGCGGATCCGCAGAATAGAAACCCGAGACGTCGGTCCAGTTCTCGTATAGGTCGGCGCCCAGGCACTTAGCCAAAATCGAGCCCGAGATATCGCCGCCGCCACGATCGAGCAGCTTGATCTGGCCCTCACGCGTCGCGCCGTAGAAACCGGGCATAACAAAGCCGCCCTGCTGACCGTACTCCTGCACCAGCTCGGAGGTGCGGTTCATGCTGAGCGTACCGTCGTGATGGAACGCAACGACCGTCGCGGCATCCAGGAACGGCAGGCCCAGGTACTCGGCCATCAGGCGAGCGGTGAAGTACTCACCGCGGCTCACGAGCTCCTCGGTGGAGTAACCGCCCGAGCGGGCGCGCTCGGCAAAGGCCGCGAACTCCTCACGGATGGGATAGGTGAGCTCCAGCTCGTCAGCGATATCAAAATAGCGCTGGCCAATGTCCTCAAGCAGCTCCTCACACGACACGTGGTACTTAACGTGCGCATTGACCAGATAGAGCAGGTCGGTCACCTTGGTGTCACCCTTAAAACGGCGACCGCAGGCGGAAACCACCACAAAACGGCGAGCCGGGTCGGCATCGACGATGGCCTTGATCTTCTTGAAGTGTTCGGCGTCGGCGACCGACGAGCCGCCAAACTTGGCAATCTTAATCATGGGCTGGAGGTTACCTTTCTAAAAAGCCTCTGCGAACCTATTTTGCACGCTCTGATACCATGGTTTCACCGATTGGGACCAAGGCATCCGAGGAGCAGTGTTATATGGGAACTTATCATAGTACACGAGGACGCACTTTATCGTGCTCAAGTAAGGTGGCAATCCGTACCGGCATCGCTCCCGACGGGGGTCTGTTTGTCTCGGACGAGCTCGGCACCCAGCAGGTCGATATCAGCTCGCTTGCAGATAAATCGTACTTTGAAATCGCTCAAGATGTGTTGGGAATGTTACTGAATGATTACACGGCCGAAGAAATTTCGGCGTGTGTCGACGAAGCATACCGCGGCACGTTCGCGAGTGAAGAGGTTACGCCGCTCGTCAAACTCGACGCTGCGCCGGGCGCTGACGCCCCTCAGACCTATGTGATGGAGCTCTTTGGCGGCCCCACGAGCGCCTTTAAGGATGTCGCCCTGCAAATGCTTCCCCGTCTCATGGCCCGCACTTCCGCCAAGGACGGCGGCTCCGAGCGCATCATGATCGTCACTGCCACGTCGGGCGACACCGGCAAGGCCGCACTCGCCGGTTTTGCCGACGCTCCGGGCACAGGCATCACCGTCTTTTATCCCGAGGGCAAGGTTAGCCGCGTCCAGAACCTGCAGATGTCCACGCAGGAGGGCGACAACGTCGCCGTCTGCGGCATCCGCGGCAACTTTGACGACGCCCAGAGCGCCGTCAAGCGCATCTTTGCCGATAAGGAGCTTGCCGAGCGCCTGGAAGCCGCCGGCACGGTGCTTTCGAGCGCCAACTCTATCAATGTCGGCCGTCTGGTACCGCAGGTCGTCTACTACTTTGCCGCCTATGCGCAGCTGCTGCGCGCCGGCGCTATCGAGGCTGGCGACGCCGTAGAGTTCTGTGTGCCCACCGGCAACTTTGGCGATATCTTGGCCGGCTACTACGCCAAGCGCATGGGCCTGCCCGTCGCCAAGCTCATCGTCGCGAGCGACAAGAACAACGTGCTTGCCGACTTCCTGACCACCGGCGTCTACGACCGTAACCGCCCGTTCTTCACGACCATCTCGCCGTCGATGGACATCCTCATCAGCTCTAACCTGGAGCGCATGCTGTACTTCCTGTCCGATGGCGACTGCGAACTCGTTGCCGGCCTTATGGAGCAGTTGGCACAGACCGGTCGCTACGAGGTACCCGCCGAGCTGCTGGCCAAGATTCAGAGCGTCTTTGGCTGCGGCTGGGCCAGCGAGGACGAGGTCCGCGCTGCCATCAAGAGTTGCTGGGACGCCAACGGCTACGTGATCGACCCGCACACCGCTTGCGGCTATCACGTCTTTGAAAAGGTCGCTCCCGCCGAGGGCGCCAAGGCTCGCGTGCTGCTTTCGACCGCCAGCCCCTACAAGTTCCCGCGCGCCTGCTGCGACGCCCTGGGCCTCGACGTTCCCGAGGATGATTTTGAGGCTATGCGCGTACTCGAGCAGGCCACCAACACGGTCGCCCCGACCCAGCTCGCCGAACTCGAATCCAAACCCGTCCGCTTCGAAGACGTCTGCGACGTCGATGAGATGGCCGGCTACGTCGAGTCTGCAGCAAAACGAATGAGCACCGACTAGATCCCTTATTAAGCGCCGGCGAAAGCCGGCGCACCTTCTTTTTATTTAGCTTTCGGGATAATGACGAGCATGCGAGCGGGTCTGGCCGTTTAGTTCGTCGCGAGTTCCGCACGAGCCGGAA
>CALINZ010000120.1 GCA_938045085.1 uncultured Collinsella sp.
GACGAGGTCGAGGAGGGCGAGGAGGCCGAGACCCACACCGTCGAGGTCACCGTCAAGGGCATCAAGGTCCGCAACACCCCCGAGCTCACCGACGAGCTCGTCAAGTCCGACTTTGGCTTTGACAGCATCGACGCTATGCGCGACGCCATCAAGCTCGAGATCGAGCAGGACAAGGCTTCCCGCCTCCCGGCCGAGAAGGAGAACCGTTGCGTCTCCGCTCTCGCCGAGCGTCTGCAGCTCGACGAGATGGATGCCGACTACGAGCAGTCCGTCTTTGAGGAGCTTGGCCAGAACTTCCTGTCCAACCTCGCTGCCCGCGGCATGACGCTCGACACCTGGCTGCCCGCTTCTGGTCTGACCATGGAGCAGTTCATCGGCGACCTGCACAAGCAGGCCAACGACGTTGCCCGTGAGTCCCTGGCGCTCGACGCCCTCGCCCGCGAGCTCAAGATCGAGGTCACCGAGGACGACATCAACGCCGAGTTCGAGAAGGCTGGCGTCAAGGACGTCGAGGCTTCCAAGGCCGAGTTCATTGCCGATGGCCGCATGCCTGCTGTCCGCGAGTCCATCCGTCGCTCCAAGGCCGTCGGCCACCTGGTCGAGAACGCCAAGGTGACCGAGGTCGACGAGACCGCCAAGGACGCCGAGTAATTCTCGCCACCTTGCCCGCGAGCGCATGCGTGCGCCCGTGATGGGGTAAAGTTATACACCGGTTATCCGGTTGCTTCGTACGGTGCCAGCCAATGCATAGCATGCGGGCACCGTACGTTTATCTAGAACCAATTTGGTCCGCAAGAGAGAAATGGAGATGCGTATGATCGCCAAGTTCGATTCCGCCCTCGTGCCATACGTTATCGAGCAGACGCCGCGCGGCGAGCGCAGCTACGATATCTATTCGCGCCTGCTCAACGACCGCATCATCTTCTTGGGCGAGGAGATCAACTCCGTCAGCGCCAACCTGGTCGTTGCCCAGCTGCTGCATCTTGAGAGCCAGGATGCCGAGAAGGATATCTCGCTCTACATCAATTCGCCCGGTGGCGAGGTCTACTCCGGCCTGGCGATTCTGGACACCATGAACTTCATTAAGCCGCAGGTCTCGACCATTTGCGTCGGTATGGCCGCGTCTATGGCTGCCGTGCTGCTTTCGGCCGGCGCTAAGGGCAAGCGCTTCTGCCTGCCGCACTCCAAGGTCATGATTCACCAGCCCAGCGGCGGTGCCCAGGGTCAGCAGACCGAGATTGAGATCGTTGCCGAGGAGATCAAGAAGACTCGTCGCGAGCTCAACCAGATCCTGTCCGACGCTTCGGGCCAGCCCATCGAGAAGGTCCAGGCCGATACCGAGCGCGACAATTATCTGACCGCTGCCGAGGCACTCGACTACGGTCTGATCGACCGTATCGTCACCTCGCGCGATCTCGCCGCGAAGGACGCCTAGGATGGCAGGTAACATGCAGGACAACTTCGACGAGAACGGCAACCCCATCCGCTGCTCCTTTTGCGGAAAAGAGCAAGGGCAGGTTCGTCGTCTCGTAAAGGGTCCGACCAACATCTTTATCTGCGACGAGTGCGTCGCCGCCTGCTCCGAGATCCTTGAGGAGTCGCTGGCTTCGGACTTTATGGACGCCGCCCGTAACGGCAAGCTGCCGGGCTTTCTCAATGATCACGGCCAGGCTGCATCCCAGCCCGCCGTGGACCCCGAGACCGAGGGCTTTGAGCTCGAGGACGACCGCCAGGTCATTACGCATGTGCCGACGCCGCACGAGATCTATGACGAGCTTTCGGCCTATGTCATGGGCCAGGAAGACGCCAAGCGTGCCATGTCGGTGGCCGTGTACAACCACTATCGCCGCGTGATCGAGGGCGGCGCTGCGCTTTCGGCCTTTGACGACGGCGTGGGCTCGCAGTTCGACGACGATATGGACGAGGTGGAGCTCGCCAAGTCCAACATCCTGCTGCTCGGTCCCACCGGTACCGGTAAGACCCTGCTCGCCCAGACGCTCGCGCGCATCCTCGAGGTCCCGTTTGCCATCGCCGATGCCACTGCGCTTACCGAGGCCGGCTACGTGGGCGAGGACGTGGAGAACATCCTGCTCAAGCTCATCAACGCCGCCGAGGGCGATATTGAGCGCGCGCAGGTTGGCATTATCTACGTGGACGAGATCGACAAGATCGCCCGCAAGGCCGAGAACCTCTCCATTACCCGCGATGTTTCGGGCGAGGGCGTTCAGCAGGCGCTGCTTAAGATTCTTGAGGGCACGGTGGCCAGCGTTCCGCCCACCGGCGGCCGCAAGCATCCCCAGCAGGAGCTGCTGCAGATCGATACGACCAACATCCTGTTCATCTGCGGCGGTGCCTTTGTGGGCCTGGATAAGATCATCGCCGATCGCGTGGGAAACAAGGGCGTGGGCTTTAACTCCGAGATCGCCGGCCCCACCTCGGTCGACGAGAACGACCTGCTGCGTCAGGTGCTCCCGCAGGACCTCAACGCCTTTGGCATGATCCCCGAGTTTGTGGGACGTACGCCCGTCGTCACCCAGACGCAGGCGCTTGACGAGGACGACTTGGTGTCGATTCTGACCGAGCCCAAGAACGCTGTGGTGCGTCAGTACCGTAAGATGTTCCAGCTCGAGGACGTTGAGCTTGAGTTTGAGGACGCTGCCCTGCACGAGATTGCCCGCATGGCGCTCGCCCGCAAGACCGGCGCCCGCGGCCTGCGCTCCATCTGCGAGGACGTGCTGCAGCAGACGATGTTCGATCTGCCCAGTGAGGAGGGTGTTTCCAAGGTCGTCGTGACCGAAGCCTCCGTAAAGGGCGAAGAACAGCCCCAACGCATCTACGGGTAAACCAGCCAAAAACGTGCTTGCAAATAGCCTCTGACCATCCGTGGTCGGAGGCTATTTTATATATACGCAATAACCCCAACTACCTGTGTTATTCTGTGTGTTTGTTTAAGCCTCAGCGAAGTCATATCAGACTGAAGTAATCGATACCTAAGGGGAGGAATGTAGACCCTGGTGGGCCTACATTCCTCCCCGACGGGCAAGGGAGAGATATATGGAAGAGATGCCCAAGAACTACGATCCGTCGACTAACGAGCCGGCGATCCTGCAGAAGTGGCTCGACGGCGGCTACTATAAGCGCCGCGAGGGCGTGGGCGACTGCACCGTCACCATTCCGCCTCCCAACGTGACCGGCAAGCTCCACATGGGTCACGCCACCGACGATTCCATCCAGGACGCCATCATCCGTATGGCCCGCATGCGCGGCAAGTCCACGCGCTGGGTGCTGGGCACCGACCACGCCGGTATCGCCACGCAGACCAAGGTCGACAAGAAGCTCAAGAGCGAGGGTATCAGCCGCCTGGAGATCGGTCGCGACAAGTTTGTTGACGCCTGCTGGGATTGGACCCACGAGTACGGCGGCATCATCGTCGAGCAGATCAAGCGCATGGGCTGCTCCGTCGACTTCGATAACGAGCGCTTCACCATGGACGAGGATTACGCCCAGGCCGTGCGCAAGGTCTTCTGTGATTGGTACCACGACGGCCTGATCTACCGTGGCAAGCGCATCGTTAACTGGTGCCCCAACTGCACCACCGCCATCTCGGACGACGAGGCCGAGTACAAGGACGAGAAGGGCCACCTGTGGCACCTGCGCTACCCGCTGACCG
>CALINZ010000121.1 GCA_938045085.1 uncultured Collinsella sp.
CGCCGCCGGTAGGCATAAAGCGGTGACCGACAAACGGAGCGGCGAGAGCCTTGATGGTGTTGAGGCCGCCATACTGGGACGCGGGGAAGAACTTGGTGACCTTGAGACCCAGGTTCTCGGCGGCGGTAACCTCGGAGGGGGTCACGGTGCCGGGCAGCACGGGCAGGTCGATATCGATGCAGTGCTTCACGACGTCCTCGTTGTAACCCGGGGAGACGATGAACTTGGCACCGGCGGCACGGGCCTGTTCAACCTGCTCGACAGTCAGGACGGTGCCAGCACCGACGCACATCTCGGGCTCGGCCCCGGCAATGGCGGCGATGCACTCGGCGGCGCAGGCGGTGCGGAAGGTGACCTCGGCGGACTTCATGCCGGCTGCCATAAGGGCGTGGGCGAGCGGAGCGGCGTCCTCGATCTTGTCGAGGACGACGACCGGCACGATACCCAGGGACTCAAGCGTGGTGTAGAACTGATCGAACATGATGTTCCTTTCGATGTGTGGCGCGCATGGGCGCGTGATTGCCAAATGTGCTGGTCAGGAGCCGATTTTGGATTGGTTATCGGAGGCACTGCTTGGGGTTCAAGCAATTCCAAAACCGGCTGCTCGACCAGTCATGTAGGGAATGCCGGGCAAAACCGGAATGGGACTGGTGGTTTTGCCCGACCGGAGGAATCGGGGAGCGGGCCGCAGGGGTATGGGTATGGGAAACTGCAGCCCGCGGAATGGAGACGGACTAGCGCGCGACGCGGGTGCCACCGTCGGCGGCGGATGCCACGGCTGCAATCTCGCCTGCGGTCACCAAGTTGGAATCGCCCTTGATGGTGAGTTTGAGGATCGAGGCTGCAATCGCGTAGTTGACGGCGTCCTGCGGGTCAAAGTCGTTGATGAGGGCATGGACGAGGCCGGCGTTGAAAGCGTCGCCGGCGGCAACACCCTCGAGCACGTGTACGTCGTGAGCAGGGGAGAACCAGTGCTCGCCACTCTCGGCGTCAAAGAGCATGCCCATCCAGATGGAGCGCTCGACGCAGGAGATGTTGCGAACGACCGAGGCAACCTTTTTGCAGCCGTACTCGGCGCAGATCTGGCGGGCCATCTCGACGTAGGTGTCGCGCTCCTCGATGCCGTGGGCAAGGGAGCCAGAGACGCAGGTCATGCCAAGGCCGGCAGGCGCATCCTCGTCGTTGGCGATGCAGATGTCGACGAGCGGCAGGAGTTCCTTCATGGTGGCCTGCGATTTCTCGGGCGACCACATCTTGCCGCGATAGTTCACGTCGCACACGGTGGTGATGCCCTTGGCGCGGCAGACGGCGAGCGCCTCCTTGCAGGCGGCGGCCATCTCGTCGGAGACGGCGGGGGTCACGCCGGAGAAGTAGAAGACATCGATGCCCTTGAGGATCTCGTCCCAGTCAAAAACATCGCGCCTGGCCATGTTGATGGCAGAGAACTTGCGGTCGTAGACGCAGCCGTTGCCGCGCTGCGAGGCGCCGACCTCAAACACATAGGAGCCAAGACGGTCGCCCTGACGCACGACGCGCGTTGTGTCGACGCCGTAGGCCTTCAGCGAGCGCAGCGCGCACTCGCCTAGGCGGTTGGCCGGAACAACGGAGACGTAAGCGGCCTTGTCGCCCTGGTAGGCCAGGGAAAGCGCAGTGTTGGCCTCGGCGCCGCCGTAGCGGACGTCAAACTCGGTTGCCTGCTCAATACGCAGGTGGTCTTTGGGCGAGAGTCTCATCATGATCTCGCCGAAGGTAAGAACCGTTTTACCCATGGTCGCGTAGCTCCTTCTTGCTCGTGCGTACACCTTTGATATGGCGTTGGCGCGCAGGTGCCAAGACGGTAGGGTGCGTCTTTGCACCTGCGTGCCAACGCTCGCCGAAATCGGTTTACGAAATCGGTTTCGTTTCGTGTTGTAGTATACTCACCTACAGCGTTTTGCAACCGAGATTTTTAAAAAAATGCCTAAAATGGCTCAGACCGCCGACAATTGGGAAACGGGGTGCGTTATGGCGCAGATGAGAATCAAAGACATTGCCGCCGAGGCGGGCGTGAGCCCGGCCACGGTCTCGCGCTATCTCAACAACCGTCCCGGGCAAATGACCGAGGAGACCCGTGCCCGCATCGCGGCGGTTATCGAGCGCACTGGCTATCGCCCACGTGCCGCCGCGCGCAATCTGCGGAGCTCGCGTACCAACCTCATCGGCGTGATCCTGGCCGACATCGCCAACCCGTTCTCCAGCGCCATGCTCGAAGGACTTTCCGCTAGCGCCGCTGCGCGCGGCTGCTCGCTCATGACGGCCATTAGCGGCAGCGACCCCGCCAAGGAGGCAGAGTCGCTCACCAGGCTTATCGATGCCGGCGTGGACGGCCTGGTCGTCAACACCTGTGGCGGCAATGACGAGGCGATCGCCGCGGCAGCGGGACGCCTGCCCGTTGTGCTGCTCGACCGCGACGTTGCCGACGGCGGTGTCGATCTGGTGACATCTAACAACCGTGAGCTGGTCGCTGGCTTGGTAGACGAGCTCGCCGCTGCGAGCTGTGAGCGCCTGTGCATGCTCACCGAGGCAAGCGACGACAGCCCCGTGCGTCGAGAGCGCGCCGAGGCTTTTGCCGACGAGCTTTCGCGCCGCGGTCTTGCGGGCGAGGTCGTTACCCTGGCCGATGGCGGTGCCACGGGCGTTGGCCGTTTGGACGAGACCATCCGCGGCTATGCAGGCAAAAAGCTCGGCCTCATTGCCGTCAACGGCCTGGTCTTCCTGCGCCTGACCGAGGCGCTGGCGCAGCTTGGTCCCTCGCTGCCGGCGGGGCTTAAGATCGCGACGTTTGACGACTACCCCTGGAACCATGTGCTCTTTGGCGGTGTGACCACGGCAGCGCAAGACACCATCACCATTGCCGAGCGCGTAGTCGAGCGCCTGTCCGAGCGCATCGACGTCGTTACCACCACGGTGGGCGAGGCCGCAAAGCTCGCCCCCAAGCGCATCGAGATCCCCGGCCACATCGAATACCGCGCATCGACCTCGCGCTAACCATTCGTTCGTGACTGCCTGTTCGCGCACGTTTTTTGAGCGCTTGATACGCTTTAACCCTGCGGAAACATTTTTCTGCGATAGTATCTGCGATATAGACCAGTCGAAACCCGCCCGAAAGAAAGGGGAGCGACATGAACCAGCAGAACATCGATTACGTACTCCGTTCCGTAGAGCAGCGTGACATCCGCTTTGTGCGTCTGTGGTTTGTCGACATTCTCGGCCGCCTCAAGAACTTTGCCATTAGCCCCGAGGACCTCGAGGTCGCTTTTGAGGAGGGTATTGGCTTTGACGGCTCCGCCATCGAGGGCTTTGCCACGCCCGAGGAAGCTGACATGCTGGCGTTTCCCGATGCTTCGACCTTCCAGATTTTGCCGTGGCGCCCGAGCCACAACGGCGTCGCCCGCGTGTTCTGCGACGTGTGCACTCCCGATCGCAAGCCGTTTGCCGGCGACCCGCGCGATGCCCTGCGCCGCATGTTCCGCAAGGCCGAGAAAGCTGGCTATCTGCTCAACGTGGGCGCTGAGCTGGAGTATTACTACTTCCCCGACGAACACACCCCCGAGCCGCTCGACAACGTGGGCTACTTCGATCTTTCGGTGAGCGATGCCGCCCGCGACCTGCGCCGCAACACGGTCCTCACGCTCGAGAAGATGTCCGTGCCCGTGGAGTACACCTTCCACGCCGCCGGCCGCTCGCAGCACGGCATGAGCCTGCGCCACGCCGAGGCCCTGAGCATGTCCGACGCCATCACCACGGCCAAACTCATCATTAAGCAGCAGGCCTACGAGAGCGGTTGCCACGCCTCCTTTATGCCCAAGCCGTTGGCGGGCGAGGATGGCAGCGCCATGTTTTTGCATCAGTCGCTGTTCGACCACGACGGCAACAACGTCTTTTGGGGCGAGGGCGACGAGAAGTACCATCTCTCCGACGTCGCCAAGCACTATATGGCCGGCATCCTGGCGCATGCCCGCGAGATCAGCGCCATCACCAACCCCACGGTCAACTCGTACAAACGCATCACCACGGGTGGCGACTCCGTGCCGCAGTATGCCACGTGGGGCCTGCGCAATCGTGCGAGCATGGTCCGCATCCCGGTCTACAAGCCCGGCAAGCAGCTGTCCACGCGCATCGAGCTGCGCAGTCCCGACCCCATGGCCAACCCGTACCTGGTCAACGCCGTCACGCTGGCGGCTGGTCTGGACGGTATCGAGCGCAAGCTGGAGCTCCCGCCCGAGGCCACGGCCGAGACGCTCAAGCTCACCGACCGTCAGATGCTTGAGGCCGGCTACACGCCGCTGCCGCGCTCGCTCAAAGAGGCGCTCGACGTCTTTGAGGATTCGCAGTTTATGAAGGATGCCCTCGGCGAGCACATTCACAGCTTCTTCCTCAAAAAGAAGCGTAACGAGTGGCATAAGTTTGAGTCCACGATCACCGAGTGGGAGATCAAGCATTATCTGGCGAACTCCTAATCGCGCTGGCTTGTTCCAGTACGATTGAGCTCATTTCCTTGGAGGCCGATATGTCCGAAAAGAGTGCCCTGTTCATGGCGCGCACGACGCGCTTCCACGAGTTTGCCCGTAGCCTGACGACCACCCTGGGTGTCGAGGTGAGCCTGGCAACCCCCGATTCGCCGACTGCGGCGCACGACTTTGACCTGCTGATTCTCGACTCCGATGGCATCCGCAGCGACCGCATCGATCAGATTGCCAAGTGGCTTGACGATCGCGGCGGTGTCCCCATGCTGGTGATTGTCGATGACGAGGCGCTCGGCACCCTGCGCCTGCCCAATCACGCGCATGCCGACTTTGTATGCCCCACGGCAACGCCCAACGAACTCAAGGCTCGCGCGCAGCGTCTGATGGGCGAGGAGGAGACCGTCGCCGCCGACGATGTACTCAACATTGACAACCTCGAGATTAACCTGGCTACCTACCAGGTGACGCTCGATAACGAGCCCATCGATCTGACGCTGATGGAGTACTCGCTGCTGAGCTTTTTGGCGACGCATCCCAACCGTGCCTACAGCCGCGAGGTGCTGCTGCACCGCGTGTGGGGCTTTGAGTACTGCGGCGGCACGCGCACCGTCGACGTGCACATTCGACGCATCCGCTCCAAGGTGGGCCCGCAAATCGCGGCACACATCACCACCGTCCGCGGCGTTGGTTATCTGTTTAAGGATTAGATTTCCACCACAAAGGGGACAGGCACCATTGTGGTGGTTTTGCCGCAGGCCGGGTCCTTTTGGGCCTGCAACAGAACTTAAGCCTTCCTAAAAGATTGCGTTCTCATACACGTTCGCCCGCATATTGGGGTACAACTCAACGTGAACAATGATGGCCCGCCACATGTTTGGCGGGCCTTTGGGTATTTGACGAAAGGATCGCAGCCATGAGCGAGAACGATTCCCAGCGTCCCCAGGATGCGGGCAACGCTGGCGAGACCCAGCAGCAGCCGCGTGTGCAGGTGGAGTCGA
>CALINZ010000122.1 GCA_938045085.1 uncultured Collinsella sp.
TGAGAGGTGTAGGAGTTCTCGTTGTCGTACCAAGAGGTGACCTGAACGAGGGTCTGGCCGTTGCCGAGGTCAGAACACATGGTCTGAGTGGCGTCGAAGATGGAGCCGTGGGTCTCGCCGATGATGTCGGTGGAGACGATGTCGTCCTCGTTGTAACCGAAGGTCTCGGAGATGGTGGCAGCGTAGGCCTTCATAGCAGCGTTGACCTCGTCGACGGTGACCTTCTTGTCAACGACAGCGTAGAGGTTGGTGATGGAGCCGGTCGGCGTCGGGACGCGCTGGGCGGCACCGATGAGCTTACCGTTGAGCTCGGGGAGAACCAGGCCGATAGCCTTGGCAGCACCGGTGGTGTTGGGGACGATGTTGACGGCGCAGGCGCGGCTACGACGCTTGTTGCCCTTGCGCTGCGGGCCGTCGAGCGGCATCTGGTCGCCAGTCCAGGCGTGAATGGTGGTCATGATGCCGGACACGATGGGAGCGAAGTCGTTCAGACCCTTGGCCATCGGGGCGAGGCAGTTGGTGGTGCAGGAAGCAGCGGAGATGATGTTGTCCTCAGCGGTCAACGTCTCATGGTTGACGTTGTACACGATGGTGGGCAGATCGCTGCCGGCCGGAGCGGAGATGACGACCTTCTTGGCGCCAGCGTTGATGTGGGCCTGAGCCTTAGCCTTGCTGGTGTAGAAGCCGGTGCACTCGAGAACGACGTCGACGTCGAGGTCGCCCCAAGGCAGGTTGTTGGCGTCGGCCTCCTTGTAGATCTTGATCTCCTTGCCGTCAACGGTGATGGAATCCTCGCCAGCAACGACCTCGTGATCGCGAGCGTAGTTGCCCTGCGTGGAGTCGTACTTCAGCAGGTAAGCGAGCATATCGGGAGAGGTGAGGTCGTTGATAGCGACGATCTCGGAGCCCTCATGACCGAACATCTGACGGAAGGCCAGACGACCGATGCGACCGAAGCCGTTAATAGCAACCTTTACTGCCATTGTGTCTCCTTTCGTAAGGCCCCCGCAAGCTACAGCGCCTGCCGTTGAGGCCCACAAACTAACCACTCGCCTAATATACCTTTTTTTTGACTTGAATTTCACGAGAATGCTCGAAATTGAAAATCAAATTTGCGTTAAAACGCTTTAAAGAATAAAATAGCAGCTAAATCCGTATATAAGTCGATACTTTAACCTACCTGTTTGCTTCAATGAGCTTTTCAAGCCGTAAAACACGATGGTAGAGGGCAGACTTCGACAAGGGAGGGTCAGCCATCTCCCCTAAATCACGCAGCGACAGATCGGGATAGCGCTCGCGCAGGTCGCAAAAGACCGCCAAGGCCTCCGGAAGCGCATCGCGAAGGCCACGTTGCTCGAGCTCATCGATAAGCGCAAGCTGATGTTGGGCAGCGCCGGCACTTCTGGTCTGGTTGGCGAGCTCGGCGTTCACGCGACGGTTCACATCGTTCTTAACCAACTTGACCGCGCGCGCCTCCTCAATCTCGGCAACGCTGCGCTTGGCACCAATGAGCTTTAATAGATGCTCGATTTCCTCGGCGCTCTTAATGTACACGGCATATGACCCCCGCCGTGCATTAACACGAGCATGGACCCCAATCTGCTCCAACAGATCGCAAAGTCCCTTGGCATATTGCTCGCCCTGCACAGCGATCTCCAAATGAAAATCGCCGCGTGGATCGGCCACGAAGCCGCCCGCGATGAGCGCGCCGCGGATATAGGCAAGCCTGCAGCAGGGACGGGCAACGATATGCCGGGGCACGCCGGCGACAAGTCCTCCCCTACGGTCGAGGATACCCAGCAGAACCAAGGCCTTATCCAGGTCTGGCTGATCAGGCAAGGTGATGAGGTAGTTTCGAACCTTATGCAAGACAGATTTGCGAACGGTGAACTCCGTTTTGAGCTTAAGGATACGATGCGTCAGCGTGATCATCGTGCGCGCGACGGCTCCCGTCTCAGTCGCAACCGTCAAACGATACCGCCCAGAGCCGGCAAGCGAGAGCGTACCACTCACGCGCGTGAGGGCGGCGAGCGTCGACAAGTCGCAGTATTCACATTCGGGTTCGCAGCGCGCAAGCTCGTCGCGCACCTCAGCGGTAAACGACATGCAGGCCTATGCCTTCGTGTTGGCGCGCGACAGGTCGCGGTGGGAGATGCTCACATGATACTGAGCGCCTTCCAGGTAACGGGCCGTGGCCTCGGCAATGGCAACGCTGCGGTGCTGGCCGCCCGTGCAGCCGATGGCGATAGAAAGCTGCGGCTTGCCCTCCGCGATATAGCCCGGCATCACCGTATCGAGCAGCTGTGTCCAAGCCTTCCAAAACTCCTGCGTCTTGGGATGGTCCAGAACAAAATCGGAGACCTTTTTATCGAGACCGGTCATCGTGCGCATCTCGGGATCGTAGAACGGATTGGGCAGGAAACGAACGTCGATCATAATGTCCGCCTCGACGGGCATGCCGTGCTTAAAGCCAAACGAGAACACGTGAACGTCCATGAGTTGCTGGTCGGACAGCTCGGAAAATGCCATACGTAGCTTGTTGCGCAGCGCAGAGGTGCGCAGACGGCTCGTGTCGATAATCATATCGGCTCGGTCGCGCACGCCCTGGAGCTGAAGGCGCTCGCGCTGAATGGCATCGGCCGTAGTCTCCCCCGGCTTGGCAATAGGATGACGGCGGCGATTTTCGCTGTAGCGACGAATCAGTACCTCGTCAGAAGCCTCCAGGAACACGATGTCGCAGCTCATCTCGCGCTCTTCGAGCGCGGCGACCGCATCGAGCAGCTCGTCAAACAGTCCCTGGCTACGCAAATCGCAGGTGACGGCGAGATGCCTGCCCACGCCCGTATTGATGCCGACGAGCTCGGCAAGCTGGGCGATGAGACGCGGAGGCAGGTTATCGATGCAAAAATAGCCCATGTCCTCGAACACGTGCATGGCCTGTGTGCGGCCCGATCCGGACATTCCGGTGATGATGACGATATCGGGGATGTGCTCCGAGCGCTCCGCCGCATCCATGGCATCTCCCTTTTGCATGTGCTGCCTCCCGAAAACAAGCGCGGGACCCAGCAACCCGGATCCCGCGCGGTCAATTGCCTATATTGAGTATACCGCCCCGAGCGGATACGAGGCCTGTCTTACGCCTCAAGCGCAGCCTTGAACCAACTCGTAATACTCGTGGGGTGCGTGATGGCGGTGCCGACGACAACGGCCCAGGCACCAGCATCGATCGCGGCGCGAGCCTCCTCGGGCGTATGCACGCGACCCTCGCAAATGATGGGAAGGCCGGGGAATTCCTCGGTCGCCTGACGCAGGAGCGGCAGATCGGGGCCATCGGCCATGGTGCAGTCGATGGCGGCGACGCCGTGAGAAAGCGTGGTGGATACCAGGTCAAAGCCCATATCAACAGCACGGCGAATATCCTCGATGGTGGCACAATCCGCCATCAGGAGCACGCCCTCCTCGTGCAGCGGACGGAAGGTATCCTCGACCGTCTTGCCATCGGGGCGCGGACGATCGGTGGCGTCGATCGCCACGATATCGGCACCGGCAGCAACGCAGGCGCGAGCGTGACGCAGCGTCGGCGTGATGTAAACGCCCTCGTGCCCATCCTTCCACAGGCCGATGACGGGAACCTCACAGCGACCCTTAATGGCGGCAATGTCGGCAAGGCCCTGGCAGCGAATGGCGGCGGCGCCGCCGAGCTCGCAAGCGCGAGACATTTGAGCCATGGTCTCGGGCGTACGAAGCGGCTCGCCCATATACGCCTGAACACTCACGACGAGCTTGCCCTTCAGGGACTGGATCAAAGGATCAACGGTCATGTTCGACTCAACCTTTCTCAAAACAGCCTTCTGAGACACCGCACCTTGACGTTCAAACCGTCGCTCGCGTACCGAAGTACGCTTCGCTCCTCTTTCACGTCAATCTGCGGCACCTCAGAAGGCGCACTTGGTAGTTATGTTTACTTCAACGATGCAAGAAGGTGTTCGGCGGCACCGATGAGCGGAGCATCGCCCTCCAGAGAACCGATGAGGATCGGCGTGTCCTGAAGCGGATCGAGCGCCTGGCTGGCATAGCCCTCGTGCACCGAATCCTTCCACGTCTGTGAACGCCAATCGGGACCTTGGTGAATCACGCCACCCGAAAGCACGATGACCTCAGGGTCCAGGATGTTAGCGAGCGAGCCCAAGCTGGCACCCAGCGCAAAGCCGGCGTCATGGATGACCTCGGTCGCCTTTGCGTCGCCAGCACGGCACAGGTCGTTCACGTCGCGACCGACCGAAGGACGGCTGGGGTCGACGCGACCGAAGCGCTCGTCGTACATACGGCCAATCGAGGTGCCCGAGGCTACCGACTCAAGATGGCCAGAACGCCCGCAGGCGCAGGGAATGCCGGCGGCAGCCGAACACTCGATGTGGCCCATATGGCCGGCAGCACCATGGAAGCCCTGCATCACGCGGCCGTTCTCGACATATGCGCCGCCGATGCCCGTACCGATGCCCAGACACAAGACGGAGAACTTGCCCTTGCCGACGCCCCAGTGGGCCTCGCCCAGAGCATGAGCCTGCACGTCGCCCACCACGGCAACGGGGAGACCAAGGTCCTCGCGCAGGCGCGGCCCCAACTGAACGCCGGACCAGCCGGGCATGATCTCGTTGGCATACGCGATGGCGCCCGTCTTGGGATCGACGACGCCTGCGGCACCGATACCGACACCGAGGACCTCGACATCGGGATTCGCCTCAAGAGCGGCCTTGATGGACGCCTCGATACGCTGGAAGACGGCCTCGCCGCCCTCTTGGGCCTCGGTGGGAACCTCGGCCTCAAAAACAGGATGGGGCACACTACCGTCAGCCGGGTACTCCATGATGGCAGTCGCGATCTTAGTTCCGCCGATATCGACAGAGCAGACGTACTTGTTCTCCATGTCGCTCTCCTTAGGAGATAAAAAACAACTACAGGAAATGCGCCGTCAGGCTAGCCGTCACAGCGCGGAAAAGGTTTTCCAGGTGCCCGAGATCGCCAAGAAACCGTGTGACCATTGATCTAATGGGTCATGGCCGCACGGTTGAACGGCGAGGTCGGGTGCCCGGGGAAGCTTTACAGGAGACCGTTGTCCTGGAGGACCTTCTTAATCGCCTCGACGTTCTCGCCGGTCATGGCCTTCACCGGGCGCGGCATGGTCGGGCTGTCGAAGATACCCATGAGGTTCATAGCGGTCTTGAAGGCGCCGACGCCACCGGCATAACCCTGGACGCCCGAGGTGACATCCCAGATGTGCGAAATCTCATTGAGGCGATCCTGCTCGGCCTTGACGGTAGCCCAGTCACCAGCCTGAGCGGCCTTCCACTGACGCACGTAGCCCTCGGGCTCAACGTTGGCGAGACCCGGAACGGAACCGTCGGCGCCACCGAGGTAGGCGCCGTCGACAACAACCTCGTGACCGGTGAGGATGCTCATCGGATGGCCGTTCTTCTCGTTCTCCTGAACGAGGTAGCGGAACGAGATGTCATCACCCGAGGAATCCTTGACGCCGGCCAGAACGCCCTCGGCACCGAGCTTGGCAAGGAGCTTCCACGGGAGCTTGGTGTGGACACACACGGGGATGTCATAGGCGAAGATGGGCAGGTCGAGTTCCTCATGCAGGATGCGGAAGTGCTCCTCGACCTCGGTCATGCCCTGCAGGGCATAGAACGGGCAGGTGGCGACAAGCGCATCGGCGCCCAGCTCCTGAGCGACCTTACCGTGCTCGATCATGCGCTCGGTCTCGGTGTCGATGATGCCGACCAGAACGGGAACGCGGTGGTCGACGATACGGACGGCCTCGGAGATGATCTGACGGCGACGCTCGTCGGTGGAGAAGACGACCTCGCCCGAGGAGCCCAGGAAGAACAAGCCATCGACGCCGGCATCGATCATGCGGTTGATGCTGCGCTCAAAGGAGGCAACATCGAGCTGGTGGTCTTCGGTATCGGGAACAACGACGGGAGGGATAACGCCGGTGAATTTCTGAGTTGCCACAAGAATCTCCTTAGTTGTCTGGTGGGCAGCCCTATGCCGCCCACTCTTGTTGGCAGTGTCCAGGCCGTCTAGGCCAAAGAACACGAGTAGAACGTTTGGTTAAAAAAGTCGACGACTTCGTTTTCGAACGCATTGATGCGCTCGTGAGCGTATTTGGCATAGATGATATGTCTCCGGTCACACTCAAGACCGTTGAATACGGCAAACTGATCCTTGGGATCGCTCACGGTATCCATGAGCGATGTGCCCATGAGCACCGATCCGCGCACCCGAGACGACAGCGCCTCGAGGCCGCCAGGAAGCGGATTGGCAACCGCCGTGCAGGCGAGACCCCGCTCGTCCAGAGCAGAAACCGCCAGCGCGACTCCGCCGCCTAGACCCTCGCCCCATGCAAAGATGCGGTCGGGGTCCATGCCATCAAGATTACGCGCCACCTTCGCCAGCGCGCAACCCCAACGGACGCGCTCGACAAAAGCGGGCGAAGAAATCCCCCGCTGCAGGTCGTCCGCACCAGCAACATCGTCATCCAGCGCGAGGACGGCATACCCCATGGCGACAAATCTCGTCATGTGATGCCAGCCGCGCACAGGCCGATCGATATCGTGGAACATCAGGCACAGCGGCACGCGCTCAGACACTCGGGCACGACCGACAGGCTCGATCAAACGAGCGTGAATCGCATCGTCACCGAGCTCAAAGGAGACCTCCGAGTAACGGGCGCAGGGGTTAACAAAGTCAATCGCCGTAATGGCCAGGCCTTGAATCTCAAGATTCGAAGCGCATGTCTCTAAATCAGAAACATCTGCTTGGACATCACCGCGCCAGTCCCGATATTCTGCGAGCCTTGACGAAACCGTTCCAGGAATTCCCACGAGCCCGGGGACAATCAGCTCATTAATATTGCTCTCGCACTTAGACATGAGCCTCCCCTCCCTTGCAGAAAAACGGAATGATCAGATCGTCAAAATCCTGAATCTCCTCGTGGCCAAAGCCTTCAAAGAACTCATGACGCTTTTCGCAGGTCAGGTTGTTATAGACCGCAAACTGCGTCGCTGGCGGGCAGACGATATCGGCTGTGCCGGTGCCAAACAGCACGGGGCATTTGACCATAGGGGCAAAGTTCTTGGAATCGAAGTACGCCAGCTTGGCATAGGCTTCGTCAATACGAGTCGAGTCCTCGTCAAACCAGCGAGACCAATAGCGCAGGCCCTCGTAGGCAATGTCGTCTGCATCCAAATCCCAGACTAGGCGGAAATCTGACAGGAAGGGATAGAGGATGGCGGCACGATTGATAAGCTCGCTGTTAAGCGCACAGGTCGCAATGCCCAAACCACCACCCTGCGACGCGCCGTTCACAAACACACGGGAAAGATCGATGCCCTCGAGCTCGCGAACAATACGGCACAGGATGCGAATATCTTGGTGCAAGCGGACATAGTAGAGGTTGGCCGGGTCGCCGTCGATGCCGGCGACGATATGCCCGGCAACCGTTGTGCCCTCAAATCCACCAATGTCCTCGGAGGGACCTCCTTGGCCGGGGCAGTCGAGGGCGATGAGTGCCATGCCCATGCCCGCAAACGACGCCTGCTCAAACCAGCTGCGGCTTGCACCCGGATACCCATGGAACTGAAGCACCAATGGCACGGGCTCGTCCGAGACGGGTTTAAGGTACTTGGCATGCAGGCGAGCGCCACACATGCCGGTATACCAGAGGTCGAAAAGTTGGCAGGTCGCGGCATCGGTGACCGATGCCGTGTCGATCGCGTAGTCAAGCCCGACGGCGTCGGCCTCGGCCATGCGATCCTTCCAAAAGAGATCGAAATCTGATGGACGGGGCATGGCGCCTCGATATTCACCAAATTGATGTTGTAGCTCCTGAGCACTTGGCATGGCTCGTGAACCCAACCTTTCGAAATCGCAACGGAGGTGCGCCCGGCAAGGGAACCGGGCGCACGGGAGGGAAAGCGAGGCTATTCGCCGAGCTTGGGGTGCAGCAGCGACGGCGCAGCGCCGAGCAGCATCTTGGTGTAGGGGTCCTGGGGATGCTGGAAGACCTGCTTGGCCTCGCCCTGCTCGACGATCTTGCCGCCATTCATAACGATGATGTCGTCAGAGATATAGCGGACCGTCTGGATGTCATGGCTGATGAACACCATGGCCAGGCCGAGCTCCTTCTTAAGGTCGGTCAGCAGGTTCAGAATCTGCGCGCGGACCGAAACGTCCAGAGCCGAGGTGGGCTCGTCGGCGATGATGGCATCGGGGTTCAGCGACAGGGCACGGGCAATTGCGACGCGCTGGCGCTGGCCGCCCGAAAGCTGACCGGGAAGAACCTCGGCGGCGGAGCTGGGCAGACCGGTGAGCTCCAGGAGCTCTTTGACGCGCTTCTCCTGCTCGGCCTCGGTACCCAGGTTGTGGACGCGCATGGGGTCGAGCAGTTGCTCGCGAACGACCATGCGGGGGTTGAGCGCCGTGGCCGGGTTTTGAAACACGACCGAGATGACGCGACCCATGTGGCGACGGTCCTCGGCGGTACGTTTGGTAACGTCCTTGCCCTTAAAGTAGACCTTGCCGCTCGTGGGGGCCTGCAGGCCGCACATGACGTTGGCGGTGGTGGACTTACCGCAACCGGACTCGCCGACGATGCCGATCGTCTGACCGGGCATGAGCTTAATCGTTACACCCTGGACGGCGTGAACCAGGTTGGGGTGCAGAATCGAGCCGGTACGGGTCCTAAAGGTGACGTGGACGTCATCAAGGAAGATGATCGGCTCGACGCCGTTGACTGCGGTCTCGCTCATCTACATCACCTCCGCGTGAGGGGTCAAACCATTTGCCTTGAGCACCTCGTCGGGGAGCTCGGAATAGAAGTGCTCGGTGCCGGGCACGCGCTTGAAGACCGGACGGGTGTCCAGGCCAATACGCGGATGGCTCGAGCGGGGCGCGAAGCGATCGCCCTTGGGGAAATCGCGCGGACTCGGAACGGCGCCGGGCACCTGGTGCAGGCGGCCCGAACCGCTCTCGATGGACAGAACGGAACCCAGAAGACCGCGGGTGTACTCGTGGATCGGGTTAGTGAGCAGCTCCTTGGTGGGTGCCTGCTCGATAACCTGGCCAGCGTACATAACCGTGATGTTGTGGGCGACCTCGGCGACCAGCGCCAGGTCGTGCGAAACGAAGATCATGGCAAAGCCGAGCTTGGCCTGAAGATCGTTGAGCAGCTTGATGACCTGCTTCTGGACGGTAACGTCCAGAGCGGTCGTGGGTTCGTCGCAGATGACCAGCTTGGGGTCGCGGGTAAGGGCCATAGCGATCAGGACACGCTGACGCTGGCCGCCGGAAAGCTCGTGCGGATAGCTCTCGAGCGTGCGCTTGGGATCGAGGCCGACGAGCTCCAGGAGCTCCTCGGCGCTGCGGGTTCCGCCGCGCTTGGTGAGCTGCTTCATCTGGGCAGAGATGAGCATGGAGGGGTTGAGCGAGGACAGGGCGTCCTGATAGACCATAGCGATATCGGTACCGCGCAGGCCGAACCACTCCTTCTTGCTCATCTTGAGCAGGTCACGGCCCTCCCAGAGGACCTCGCCGGAAAGGTGCTCGTCATCGTCGGTCAGGCCCATGATGGCCAGCGTGGTGATGGACTTACCGCAACCGGACTCGCCCACTAGGCCCATGGTCTGACCAGGACGGACGTCAAAGTTGACATGGTCGACGACGTTGATATCACCGTGATGCTCAAACTGGATGCAGAAGTCACGGACCGAGAGAATCGGTTCAACAGACTCGTCGGGCACATGGCGATCGTCACGCTTGAGCTCGACATCGCGCAGGGCGCCAAGGCGAGCGGAGAGGGACTGGGCCTGCTCCTTGTAGGCTCGAACGGGGTCGGAGACCAGCAGGTCGGCCTCGCGACGCTTGGAGGAATCGGTGGGATCCAGGGCGGCGGAGGGAGCAGCGGCCATGGCGTCGGTAATGCCCTCGGAGAGGATGTTGAGCGCCAGGCAGGTGATCATGATGGCCAGGCCCGGGAACAGTGCCTGCCACCAACGGCCGGCGAGCACGCCGCCGCGGGCGTCGGCGAGGATGTTGCCCCAGGTAGCGGTGGGCTCCTGGATACCAGCGCCGATGAAGGTCAGCGAGGCCTCGAAGATGATGGCGTCGGCGACCAGGGTAACGGTGAAGACCATGATCGGGGCGATGCAGTTACGCAGAACATGCTTGATCAAAATCCACGGAGCCTTGGCGCCGGAAACGATGACCGCGCGGACATAGTCCTCGCCGTACTCGGACACGATGTTGGCGCGCACGATACGGGCAATCTGCGGAGTGTACATAAAGCCGATGGCGAAGATGATCGACGGCACGGAGTTGCCCAGGATGGAGACAAAGACGGCCGCGAGGGCGATGCCCGGGATGGACATGATGATGTCCAGGATACGCATGATCGTCTCGGAGACGGCCTTGCGCGAAACCGCTGCAAGGGCGCCCACGACCGAGCCGCAGACCAGAGCCATGGCGGTGGCGCCAAAGCCGATAATCAGCGAGTAACGACCACCGTAGAGCATACGCGACAGAATGTCGCGACCCTTATCGTCGGTACCGA
>CALINZ010000123.1 GCA_938045085.1 uncultured Collinsella sp.
ACGCTGTTGCAACGGCAAATCTCGGCGCAGGCGAACAGACCCTCGACAGCACAACGATCGTGCCCGTCGGCACCCCGGTGACGGCAGTTCAGCCCGGCAACGGCACCTTTATGGGCTGGACGCGTGTGTCCGATCCGCAGCCCGGTGACGTTGTGGTCAACTCGTACCACACCGGCATTTACATCGGTGGTGGTCAGATGATTCATGCTTCCGACTACAACACGGGTGTTATCATCAGCTCCGTTGCTGCCGGCATGAACAACAATTATATCTTCGTTCGCTACTAAGTATTCAGATATAGCAAAAGAACGGACCTCGTGGCTTTGAGTCATGGGGTCCATTCTTTTGCCTTTAGTGCAGTCCGCTATCTAGTTTTGAATACTAGATAGCGGCCCAATCGGTCTGCAAGATGGCTATAATTGTATGGGAACGATTAGAAAGGACCCTCTATGAGCTGGGCACTTATCTCCGATTCAAGCTGCAACCTCCGCGATTGGCAACCGACCGCACCCCATACCACCTTTGCATTTGCGCCCCTCAAAATTCGAGTGGGGGAGCGTGAATTCGTCGATGACCTTTCGCTCGATGTTCATGAGCTCAACTGCGCTGTTCAGGCGGAGACGAATGCTTCTTCGAGCGCTTGTCCCAGCGTAGGGGAGTGGGCCGAGCTCTTCAAATTGGCAGACAAGACCATCTGCATGCCGATCTCTGAGGGCGTGTCAGGCAGCTACAACGCGGCAGGCACGGCTCGCGATATGGTTCTTGCCGAGGAGCCCGACCGACAGATTCATCTAGTCAATTCACGTGCAGCTGGCGGCAAAATGGACCTCATATTCTTGCTGTTCGACCGCTATCTTGCAAGCAACCCGGATGTCTCATTCGAGGACGCTTGCGCATACTTCGATAGCCTTGAGCAGAACAGCAAAATCCTCTTCAGCTTGTGCAATTACGAAAACCTCGCCAAAGCCGGACGTATCCCTAAGGCAGCCGGCGTCATTGCCAACAAGCTCAATATCCGCATTTTGGGCACGGCGAGTGAGGCCGGTAAAATCGAACTCGTGGGGCACACGCGAGGCGAAAAGAAGATGCTCAACAAGATTATCGATACCATGGAAGCCGAGGGTTTTGCCGGCGGCGAGGTCATCATCGATCACGTTGAGAACGAAGCTGGAGCACAGGCGCTTACTGACCGCATAGTCGAGCATTGGCCCGGCTCCAAGACCATCATCATGCCCTGCAACGGCCTGGATTCCTATTACGCCGAGATGCACGGCCTCATCATCGGCTACGGCATGGGCGTAGCTTCGGGCAAATAAAGTCCAACCAAGCAAAAATACGGGCGGGACAAAGCGACAGATGGCTCTTTGTCCCGCCCGTTTTATACGTCGGCTAGCTATTAAACCCGTTGAACTTGAGATAGCTCATCAAGTAAGCCTTCGAAACAAAGGATGAAACCGCGCTGCGCACAAGCAGCGACTCACGCGTTACCTGACGCGCCGTATCGGGAACCGGTGTCTGCTCGACAGAAAACGCCGACCGAATCGATGCCTCAAGCTGATCGACCACATAATCGAAGGCCGTCGGGGCATCGTAGCTCAAACGTTGAATGTTAAAGAGTGCCTGCACCGCAGCAATAGGTAGCACCTGCTTAAAGATGCAGATAGCGATCAGGCGGGCAATCTGCTCGCGGCCATATTGTTTTTTGACCGGAGCAGGCACCAAGCCGACCTTTACGTAGTTATTGATCATCGATGGCGTAATGACAGGCTGCTCAACGCAGATGGACAGCGGCTCCATCCACAGCGCAACGTACTCAATGACCTGGTCGCGGTAGAGCGTCACATTGGGCAACTGGTTATAGCGCGGCAGACTCAACGTATTGAGTTTGCGCACGATATCGGACTGAATAAATGCATCGGGCAGCACAGTGGGCTGAATATCCTCAGGCTTAATGCTGACCGACGAATCGGACATCGGGATAACGCGTTTGGCGTGGTTCATAAGGATCCTCCGTTCATTAGCTATATTGTATTCTAGGTTATCTAGTTTTGCATACTATATAGCAGGAAAGTAAAAGTGGTTGGACAGCACATTGATGCACCGTCCAACCACTTTGTTTTAAAGATAGCAACCTTACATAAGATATATTATCGTACTTATCCACGGAGAAATGCGTATGCGCTGGTTGCCGCTATGGCTCCATCAGAAACGGCAGTCACAACCTGGCGTAAACGCTTGGAACGGATATCGCCAGCGGCAAATAGACCTGGCGTGCGGGTCGCCATGGATTCATCAGTCAGAATGCCGCCATCAGGCGCCAGATCGACTAGATGCTCAACAAGTTCGGTATGGGGTTGCGTCCCGGTAAAGACAAAGATGCCAAACGAGCCGGGCTCAAATGACTCGTTATGAGTCTCACCGGATGCATTGTCCTTAAAGGTGATCGTCGTTGGCATAGCTTCGCCCGAGAGCTCCACAATACTAGTTTGGTACCTAACTGTAATATTGTCCTTTTTGAGTACTTTCTGAACAACACCATCAGGCGCACGGAACTGGTCGCGGCGCAGCACGATGGTCACACTGCTGGCAATGTCTGACAGGAACAGTGCCTCTTCGCATGCCGAATTGCCACCACCGATTACAATGACCTGTTTGCCGCGGAAGAACATGCCGTCACATGTTGCGCAATATGAAACGCCACGACCGCGATAGGTATCCT
>CALINZ010000124.1 GCA_938045085.1 uncultured Collinsella sp.
GTGTTCGAGACCGTCGCGCCAATCTGCTCGCGCGTGCCACCGCACAGCCAGGTAATCGCGGCGCCGGCGCCGCACGCGGCGCAAATAGCACCGCAAAACGCCGAGAGCGCACCAATATAGCTCTTGATATGCACGGCGATAAGATCGGACAGCATCACGGCGCGCACCAGGCGCTCGTGGTCGCAACGCAGGTACTCGGCATACTCCATGACGGGCAATGCGCAGGTAATGCCCTGATTGCCCGAGCCGCACACAATGGCGACCGGCAGCGCGCAGCCGTTCATGCGGGCGTCGGACCCGGCGGCCGCACGGGCACGGGCACGGCAGGCGACGTCATCGGCACGAGCACCCAGCAGCGTACGACCCACCTCGGCGCCCCAAGCGTGCGCAAGGCCCTCGGCACTGATTGCGCCATTCAGCTCAATCTGACGCTCAACGGCAGCACGGGCGTCCTCAATGTCACCGTCCTCGATAAAGTCGATGATGGTCTCGATCGACATGGGCGTGTCGGCGTTATCTGCCGCCCGCTCGGCCACGACGCGCTCGGCGCAGGCGGCACACTCCCCCGCCGACTTGCCGCACACCGGAATACCGTCGAGGGTATGGCACGTGACATTGGTGTGGTGGTCGGTAATCTCGACGACCGCGGTATGGCCCCCGGCCGTGGCAGTCACCTTGATGTAGAGGTTGGGCACACCCTCGACAAGCGATACATCGCAGTAGTCGGCGTCGGCGAGGAGCTCGGCCACGCGAGCACGGTCTTCATCGTTAACGCTCTCGAGCACCTCGAGCGCGCTTTTGGCGTCGCCGCCCACGGCACCCAGCACGGCCGCGGCTTCAATACCGTGCATACCGCCCGAGTTGGGCACGGTCACGCTCTTAACGTTCTTGATGATGTTGCCCGAGCAGGCAACATCCATATGATCGGGCTCGTAACCGAGCGTCTGTCTCGCCAGCGCTGCTGCATAGGCAACGGCAATGGGCTCGGTGCAGCCGAGTGCACAGACAAGCTCGCGGTTCAAAACATCGCAAAACGCGGCATCACGAAGGGAATCGGTAGGCATAGGTATCTCCTGCTTGCATAACGGGCTTGGCTCTCAAAAATAGTTAGCTCCTTTATTTGATAACAATGCATCAAAAACTGCAACCATGGTTCCGGCGGACGGCGCTCAAGCACAAACTGACAGCATTCATTCATGAGAAGCCGGTCTTGTTGCATGCTAAAGCGTTTGACCAAAAAACGCCCGAGCGTTTACGCAAAAGTCGCGCTATCATGCAGTCGAACGCGGTAAAACCTTTAGCATTTGCGCCGCACAGACCAGAGAGGAACCACTCATGAAGATTGGTATCGGCAACGACCACGCCGCCGTCGAGCTCAAGAACATCATCTCCGAGCACCTGAAGGAGCGCGGCTGCGAGGTCGTGAACTTTGGCACCGACACCTCCGAGAGCTTTGACTACCCCATCGCCGGCTACAAGGTGGGTAAGGCCGTTGCCAACGGCGACGTCGACCTGGGCATCCTCATCTGTGGCACCGGTGTCGGGATTAGCCTGGCTGCCAACAAGGTCGAGGGCGTACGCGCCGTCGTGTGCTCCGAGCCCTTCAGCGCCAAGCTCTCCCGCATGCACAACAACACCAACGTGCTCGCCTTTGGTGCCCGTGTCGTGGGCTCCGAGCTCGCTAAGATGATCGTCGACGAGTGGCTCGACGCCGAGTTTGAGGGCGGCCGTCACGAGCGTCGCGTTAACCTCCTCAACGAGATCGATCACACGCGCGGCCTCAAGGTCGTCGACGAGGCCTAAACCACTCAGTGCCACAAGCTAACAGCAGGGGCCCGCTCGGAACTCATGACCGAGCGGGCCCCTTCATAGATTTTGGAATAAAA
>CALINZ010000125.1 GCA_938045085.1 uncultured Collinsella sp.
CCATGCGAATGCCGTCCACGTGGAAGTTCTCGAGCCAGTACAGCACGTTGGAGACAAGGAAGGAGCGGACCTCGCCGCGGGCGAAGTCGAACTTATGCGTGCCCCAGTTGGGGTGAATCTCGTGCTCAAACAGCATGTGGCCGTTAAATGTGGCAAGACCGTGGGAGTCGGCGCAAAAACCGCCGGGCACCCAGTCCATGATCACGCCGATGCCCGCCTCGTGGCACGCATCGATAAAGTGCATGAGCTGCTGCGGGTTGCCGTAGCGCGAAGTGGCGGCGTAGTAGCCAGTCGTCTGGTAGCCCCAGGAGCCATCGAAGGGATGTTCCATAAGCGGCATGACCTCGATATGCGTATAGCCCATGTCGCGCACGTAGTCCACGAGCTCAACCGACAGATCGTCGTAGGTGTAGAACTCACCGCGCTGCGCGGGGAAGGGATCCATGGGGCCGGGGTAGTTGCCGTACTCGTCGGGCTCGCCCTGCGGCGCGTCGCCGTGGCGCTTCCACGAGCCAATATGCACCTCGTAGATGTTGAGCGGCTGCGACATGTGGTTGTGGTCGGCGCGGCGCTTGAGCCACGCGGCGTCGTTCCACTTGTAGCCATCGAGGGTCCACAGCACACTGGCGGTACCCGGAGGGCACTCGGCCTTAAAGGCAAACGGATCGGCTTTGTAGAGCTTTTCGCCCTCGTTGGTCTCGATGAGGTATTTATAGAGCTGGCCCTGCTCGGCGCCAGGAATAAAGCCTTCCCAGATAGCGCTCGTATGCACGGGCACCAGCGGGTTGGCTTCCTCATCCCAGTCGTTAAATTCGCCAATGACGTGGACGCTCTTTACGTCGGGCGCCCAAACGCAAAAGCGCCAGCCGCGCGTGCGCTGCTGCGTGTCGGGATGCGCGCCCATCTTTTCCCAGCTGCGCTCCCACATACCAATGCCAAACAGATAGACATCGTCCTTGGAGAGCTCCGGTGCGTGCGGAGCCGGTTTGCGGGTTGCGGGCTTTTTAGCCGTTGGCTTTAGCTTTGAATCGCTCACGTTTGATCCCATCATGACGCGGCAGCGTGTTGCCTTGGTGACTAGATGCGAAAGGTCCAAGGCTGCACGAATCGAAGGGACGGCGAAGTTTCTGTGATTCGTTCCACCTCGCGTGCTCGGTGGAACTTTCGGCAGAAACTACGATAACACCTGTGCGTTAGTTTTATGGACGAAAGCGGTTTTGCGGGGGCTTTTAATCGGTAAGCGACATGTTTATACCACTGGCAGAATTGCCGTGGTAAAACTCTTGACAGTTTCACCAATTTGGGTTTCAAAATTGTTTGGCTGACGTTTGGTAAAACGTTTTTAGCAGGATGTTTACCATTTGATATCGAAAGGTTCGTTTATGTCCCATACCGCCGCTCCCAAGGTTGCTTTTATTTTCGATTGCGACGGCACGTTAGTTAATAGCACACCCGTTTGGGCTTATGCTCAGCCAGAGTTATTGCACCGCCACGGGATTGACGTGACCGTGGATGACTTTGCCCAATTTGAGCACCTGTCGCTGGAGGACGAGTGCCAGGCCTACCACGACACCTGGGGCATTGGCGCGAATGGCGAGGAGCTGTATCGCGAGCTGGGCGAGATTTTGATTGATGGGTACTCCAAGGTGCCGCCGCGCGAGGGTCTCCTGGCATTTTTGGAAAAGGCGAAGGCGGCAGGTATTGCCATGTGCGTGGCTACATCCACGCCGGCTGAGCTGGTTAAGTCCGCGCTCGCTGGTGCCGGGCTCGACGCTTACATGGAGTTTGTTACCACGACGGGCGAGGCAGGACGCTCCAAACAGTTCCCCGACGTATACGAGCTGGCGCTGCGCCGCCTGGAGGAGCGCCATGGGCACAAGTTTGAGCGCGCTTGGGTGTTTGAGGACGCCGTCTTTGGCCTAAAGAGCTCTGGGGTCGCCGGCTTTAAGCGCGTGGGCATCTATGACCCGCACGGCCGTATGAAGCGCGACGATGTGCGCGACAACTGCGAGATCTTTATCGACAGCTACGAGGAGCTTAACCTGGCCCGCGTGATTTCGTTTGAGGGATAGGCGAGGACTGTGGCTTGCAAGGTATTAGTTGTCTGCGGCTCGCCC
>CALINZ010000126.1 GCA_938045085.1 uncultured Collinsella sp.
CTCGTCGACTCGGGCACCACGGCGCTCGAGTTCGTCCGGCTCCTCGATCAGCGCAACGGCATCACCGTTATCACGGCCGACATTACCATTGCCGATTATATCGACGAGAGCATGCCCTCGGTCGATGTCGTCATGCTGGGCGGGGCGCTACGCAAAGGCCATCGTTATCTGTACGGACCGCTCACCATGCAGGCGCTCCAAATGGTCCATGCCGATCTGGCCGTCATGTGCCCCGGCGCCTTTGTCTCCAGCTGCGGCTTTACGACCGACTTTCCGCAGATGGCCGAGACCAAAACGGCTATGATCGCCGCGGCCCATCAAAGCGTCGCCCTCATGGACGCCAGCAAGGTTAACGGACGCGGCATGTACCGCTTTGCCAAGCTGACCGATGTCGACGCCATCGTGATGGACCGAGACCCCGAAGGCGCCGTTGCCACCTCAATCGCCAAGACCGCCGACGGCGCACGTCCAGCCCTCATCATCGCCGGCGCTTAAACAAAAACCACCACAAAGGTGCCTGTCCCCTTTGTGGTGGTTGTGATGGCTGAGCGTCAAAAGTGAGCGTGTCGCTACTTGGACAGCTCGTCGGCGAGGGCCTCGATCTGGGCGCGCGAGGCTTCGTTGAGCGAGCCCAGCACAGTCACCTTGTTCTGCGTCAGGGTGATGTCCTTCATGCCCTCGAGCTCCTTGGTCATAACCTTGGCAGCCGCGGGTGCCCAAGAGCCGGCCTCGACGAGCGCCACCGTACGGTTCTGGTAGGCGTGCTCGGCGAGCGTATGGATGAAGGTGCTCATGCACGGAAAGATCTCGCCCTGATAGGTGATGGAGGCGAGCACCAGACGGTCGTAGCGGAACGCATCCTCAACGGCCTCGGCCATGTCGTCACGAGCCAGGTCAAAGACGGAGACCTTCTGGCCGCGAGCCTCAAGCGCAGATGCGAGCTCCTCGACGGCAGCCTTCAGATGCCCGTACACGCTCGCATAGGCAATCGTGATACCCTCGTCCTCGGGCTGATAGCTCGACCAGGTGTTATAGGTGTCGAGGTAGTAGCCCAGGTTCTCAGTCAGCACGGGGCCGTGGAGCGGGCAGATAATCTGGATGTCCAGGTCGGCGGCCTTCTTGAGGACGGCCTGCACGAACTTGCCGAACTTACCGACGATGCCAAAGTAGTAACGGCGCGCTTCGCAAGCCCAGCCCTCGGGATCCTCGATGTCGTTGGCGCCAAACTTGCCAAAACCGTCGGCACTAAAGAGCACCTTGTCGGTGGACTCGTAGGAGAAGAGCACCTCGGGCCAGTGAACATTGGGGGCACCGACAAAGGTTAGGCTGTGGCCGCCCAGGTCGAGCACGTCGCCATCTTTGACGACCATCTTGCGCTCGGGGAAGTCGGTGCCAAAGTAGTTGACCATCATACGGAAGGCGCCCATGCTGGCAACAATCTGCGCCTGGGGATAGCGCTCCATAAAGGCGGCGATGCCGGCGGAGTGATCGGGCTCCATGTGATGGACGATCAGGTAGTCGGGCGTGCGGCCATCGAGCACGGCCTCGAGGTTGCCGAGCCACTCGTCAACAAAACCGCCGTCGACTGAATCGGCGACAGCGATCTTTTCGCCCAAGATAACGTAGCTGTTGTATGCCATGCCGTTCTCGGACACATCGTACTGGCCCTCGAACAGGTCAATGTCGTGATCGTTAACGCCAATGTAGCGGATATCCTTGGTGATCTCCATCAGGCAAAGCCTCCTAGATAGACAAAAGAGCCCGTCTATCATAGCACTCGTCTTCATAGCCACGGCTATCTGCCAGCATCCTTATCGATTGTTATTGAGGCGGAATATATCGCCATTGACCTGCAAAAACTATGTGCGCGGAGCTGCCGTGGTATGTCGAACGATAAGCTGGCCGGGAATACGAATGGCAACGGTTTTGTCCGTTGCCCCCGCCTTGGGAACCGCGTGCTCGAACACCTCGCGTCCACGCTGATGCAAATCGAATCGAACGGTCGTGAGCTCGTTGTGTGCCACAAAATCATCGAGCGAATCGTCGACGCCCACCACGCTCACGTCCTCGGGCACGCGCAGACCGCTATCGCGCAGCGCTGCAATCGCGCCATTTGCCATCTGGTCGTTTGCCGCGTAAATCGCCGTCATGGTGCGATCGTGCTCGGCCAGGTACCTGCCGGCCTCGTAGCCGCTGTTGGCAGACCAGTCGCCCTCGAGCGGCTCTGCCGGCTCGATGTGTTTACGCTCGAGTGCATCCTGCCAACCGGCGCGACGAAATTGCTCGTCGACCGAGAATGACGGGCCGCCAATATAGCGAATCTGCTCGTGCCCTAGCTCAAACAGGTGATCCATAAGCAATAGCGAGCAGCCGTAATGGTCGGAATCGACCGTGGTCACCTGCGGGTGCGCGTACATGGTAACGATGACCGTGCCAATGCCCGGCAGTGGATCAAACGTCTCAAAATCGGGCGCCATGCGACTCATACCGATGATGATGCCGTCCACCGGCAATGCGGCCATACGACGCGTGGCCTCGGCAAGCGAAAACTCCTCGGTCTTGGACATCTCGACCAGCGTGATGGCGCAATTATGCTCGCGAGCAGCGCTGGCGATGCCGTCGATCATTGAGAGGTTGCCGAACTTGGTGACATCGTTGACGCACAGGCCGACCGAATGATAACGGCCGTCGCGCAGCGAGCGACCGGCATAACTCGGACGAAAGCCGAGCTTTTGCATAGCGGCCTGTACGCGCTGGCGCGTCTGCTCGTTAACGTTAGGCAAGCCGTTGGCGACGCGCGAAACCGTCTGCTGCGAAACGCCGGCAGCGCGGGCGACGTCGGCCATGGAGACCGGACGCGAACTGGTATCGTTGGACGGGCGCCTTGCCACAGGATCACCTTCACCCTTGCGAGATCTGAATAGCGTGAATGCCGGCCCGGGCAGAAATACATCCCGCGCCGAGGCCCGCTATCGTCGGACGCATGTTAACGTACTCTACTTTTTCTATCTGCATCTCTTCTGCTTTATAAGTCCATACGGCAGTACCGTTCACGGCTGAATTTCTACCGATTACCAGATTCTCAAAAAGTGACAAGCGATGTGTTATGAGTACGTTAACATAGCCCGTAACGTGCGGTATTGTGAACACTTGGTTCATGCCGCTTCAAGTTGTTAACGTACTCATAACGACGCAAAACCCACCCGTGCGCGCCAAGGAAAGGACTCCCATGACCACCCCCGACGAAAAGACATTCGCCACGCTCACCAAGCTGTTCGAGGAGGAGTTTGGCCCCATCGGCGACCGCCAGGTGCTCTACGTGCACGCGCCCGGCCGTTCCGAGATCAGCGGCAACCACACCGACCACGAGGGTGGCCACGTTATCGCCGGCTCGCTCGATGTCGCCGTCGACGGCATCGCCGTGGCAACCGATTCCAACAAGGTTCGCGTTGCCGACGAGGGCTATCCCACGTTTGAGATCGCGCTCGACACGCTAGACGTTCAGGAGTCCGAGAAGGGCACGTCCGCAAGCCTCGTGCGCGGTATGGCCCACGAGGTCGCAGCCCTTGGCGTTGAGCCCAAAGGCTTCGACTTTGCCTTTACCTGCTCCGTCCCCTCGGGCGGCGGCCTTTCCAGCTCTGCCGCCGTCGAAGCCGCGTACGGTCGTGCCATGGAGACGCTCTGGGGCGCGCCCGCCATTGAGCCCGTCACGCTCGCCCAGATGAGCCAGCGCACCGAGAACAACTACTACGGCAAGCCCTGCGGTCTGATGGACCAGGCCGCCGTTTGCTTGGGCGGACTCGCCTACATGGACTTTGAGGATCAGGCCCAGCCCAAGACCCAGAAGCTCGAACTCAACTTTGAGGATCACGGCTATGCACTCGTGCTCGTTAAGGTCGGTGCCGACCATGTGGCAGCTACCGACGACTACGCCGCCGTTCCGCGCGAGATGCAGGACGTCGCCGCCGAGTTTGGCAAGGCGCGTCTGTGCGAGGTAAACGTGGCGGACTTTGACGCCAAACTCCCCGAGCTGCGCGCCAAGCTGGGCGACCGTGCCTGCCTGCGCGCCGTTCACTACTGGTACGAAAACGGCCTAGTCGACAAGCGCTGGGCTGCCCTGAACGCCGGCGACATCGACCAGTTCCTGGTCCTGACGCGCGAGTCCGGCGCCAGCTCTGCCATGTACCTGCAGAATGTCGTTGCCAAGCTGGGCTCCGAGCAGCCTTCCATGTACGCCTTGGCACTGGCCGAGCATGTCCTCGACGGCCGAGGCGCCGTCCGTATCCACGGTGGCGGCTTTGGTGGCACCATCCAGGCCTTCGTGCCGCTCGACCTGGTCGACACCTTCATCGCCAAGATGAACGGCTGGCTGGGCGAGGGCTCTGCCCGCCACTACGCAATTTCTGACAAGGGGGCTTACGCGGCATGGCTGTAATGACTGACGTGCGCGAGGCTGCGCAGAACCTGATCGAGTACGCTATCCACCGATCGATGATCGGACAGGACGACCGCATCTGGGCCTACAACACCATTCTGGAGTGCATCGGCGCCACGGGCCCCGCGCTCGACATGGCCTGGGCGCTCCAGGTTGAGAAACTCTCGCTCTTGCACCCCGATACCCTGCCCGACTTTGACCTTGAAGGCACGCTCGCCGCGCTTGCCGAGGCCGCCGTTGCCAACGGCGCCGCCGAGGACACGGCGTCGGGCCGCGACCGTATCGCCATGCGCATCATGGGTGCGCTCATGCCGCGTCCGTCTGCCGTGATTGACGAGTTTACCGGCCGTATGGGCGTCAACGAACCCCGCGCCGCGACCGACTGGTTCTACGGCCTGTGCTGCGACGCCGGTTACGTGCGCCGTGCCGCCATCGCGCGCAACATCAAATGGAGCACCCCCACCAACTGGGGCGATCTTGAAATCACTATCAACCTGTCCAAACCCGAGAAGGACCCGCGCGATATCGCCGCGGCAGGTGCAGCCAAGAACTTGGGCGAGAAGTATCCCGCCTGCCAGCTCTGCATCGAGAACGAGGGCTACCCCGGACGCTCCGCCGCAGCCGACGGCGGCGCTCACCCCGCCCGCCAGAATCTGCGCGTTATCCCCATTGAGCTCGACGGCGAGCGCTGGGGCTTCCAGTACAGCCCGTACGCGTACTTTAACGAGCACTGCATTGCCATGAGCTCCGAGCATCGTCCGATGCACGTCGACCGCAAGGGGCTGACCTGCCTGCTCGACTTTGTCGACCTGTTCCCGCACTACTTTATTGGCTCCAACGCCGACCTGCCCATCGTGGGCG
>CALINZ010000127.1 GCA_938045085.1 uncultured Collinsella sp.
ACAGCAAAATAAGGCGTACCCATAAACACAATACGCATAAAAGTTAGTCTCCTCTCAATAACGAGCCGAGACGGCTACAAATAACAGCGGAAAGCCAAGTCACCAACCCATCCGCAATAACAATTCAACAAGAACAAATATACCCAAAACCAAAGAAAGAGCCGCCATAAAAGCAGCTCCCTCTCAACAAAGACTATCAGCGAAGACGCCCCTCCCTGGCCCAACGGCACCCGGGCGAACCGAGCCAGAACAACGCAGTCCCCGGTGCTGAGCGCCCACATATCGTCCCGCGCGCAGTTTCGCAGCAAAGCGAGAATGTTTGAGCACGGGATGATATGTGGGCGCTCAGCACAGGGGACGGTGGGACCTACTCCGTCTCGCCCGGTCGTGCGCCGCGGGCCAGGGCGTCCTGGTACTCTTTGACTGCCTTGATCCGCTGCATCGGCTTCAGTCGCTCGAACATGGTATTGCCGTGCAGGTGATCGATCTCGTGCTGCAGGCACACGCAGAACAGATCGCCCGTGGCCTCATAGCGAATCAGGTTGGCATCCAGGTCATACGCCTCGACGACAACGTGATCGGGACGCTCGATCTCGCAGCTAATGCCAGGGATAGAAAGGCACCCCTCGCTAAACGGCGCCAGATGGTCGCTCTGCTCAACAATGACAGGGTTGATGAGCACGTACGGGTCATAGTCGTTCTTGTCGCTGTAATCGCAATCAATGGTTACGAGTTGAATGAGCTCACCGATCTGCGGGGCGGCCAGGCCGCAACCGCCGTTGTCGAACATCATCTTCTTCATCTTCTCGGCAAGCGCCTCGATCGCCGGGGTGATCTCCTCGATGACGGCGCACTCCTGGCGCAGACGAGGGTCGGGCGACAGTACGATTCCGTTGGCTTCCATGGCCATCCTTTCGGGTTGTTACATCAAATCATAGGCGTCGACGTCAACACTCACGCTCACGCCGCGCACAGAGCCCACCTCTTTGAGGCAGGCGTCGATATCATCAGAGACATGGTACCCTACCGGCGACTTTACAAGCAGATGGAAGCGGTAACGGTCCTTGGCTCTCTCGATTACACACGAAGCCGGACCAAGCACCTGGGGCACGGCGCTCCCCGCCCGCAAAAAGTCGGGCGCGGCGGCATGCCAGCGGCGCTTGAGGAGCTTCGCGATGCGTTCGATGTAGTCCTGCGCGTCGTCTCGGTTCGCCGACCACACCAAAATGTTGACCAGGCGAACAA
>CALINZ010000128.1 GCA_938045085.1 uncultured Collinsella sp.
GGGTCAGCCCGTGGGAGGCCAGGGCGCCGCTGACCGGTGGACGGCACCGAGCCGTCATCGAGCTTAGAAGGGGGAGGCCTCGCGGCCTCCCCCTTTTTTGCGTTTATGGGGCGTAAATGACTCAATTACACCAGACGATCTTATCGTTTTTGGTATTGAGCCCTTATTTAAAGAAGATAAATCTAATAACAAGGGCAACTGCTATGGCCACAATGATCAAAAGCAGGATTGTCAGTCGATGCTGCTTGCGTCTTTTACTTGACGAAACGAAGATTGATTTTCCCTGTTTTGGCGTTTCGAGATAGCGAGCCGAATGCGTCAAGGTTTGCTTGGGTCGAGAACCTCTTTGTTGATGAGCGGCTGATGCTTTCAGTGGCTCATCACTAGCTGCGCTGTTTTTAGATAATGGTGCGTCTTTCAGATATACAGGGTCTCCCGAGGCGACGCCCATATGTTTACGTCCCGTTTGGGCATCCTCGAGTGTTTGATATCGATTTCTCGTCACATACTCGGGCTCCGGATCATTAATGGGCTCTTGCGAGATGTGGGGGCGATGGAACCGCGGCGGCTGCGTGGAAGTATCTTCCCCCCGTGTCGGCATAAACATTTTGTTCTGGTTTTGGTCGTCCATGATGCCCTTTAGCTTGTTACCAATAATGTGTACGCGCTCATTGTAAGCCCCTTGCTATTTGTAGCTGTGAACATACTTGTTATTTAAGCTCTGGTTCAAAGAACCTTAACCTTATTAAAACCTGAGTCAAACACACTTAGATATGCTTATAGTACTGGACTCAAAAAACTTTATAGTCGATGTATATATGAGCACTGGGTGGGCATATATAAAAGCGTCAAAAGAAGTCCCAGTCACCTAGAAGATGACTCGGCAGTCCTTAAAAGGAGTGGTAAACATGGCAAGCATGGTTCCTTATCGTTCGGTTTTTGGCGTTCGTCCTTCTGCTAGCTCGTTGTTCGATCTGTTTGATGATATGACCGACCTTGCAAACAACTCGATTGCTTCCAAGGCGTTCCCCGTTGACGTTGAGGATAAGGGCGACGGCTATGAGGTCAAGGCTTATCTGACCGGCGTCGCCAAGGACGATATCGATGTCGAGCTTAACGAGGGCCGTCTGTCCATTAGCGTGAATGTCGAGGAAGACGAGGAGAACGAGGGCAAGAACTTCCTGCAGAAGGAGTTCAACTCGTACAGCGCGACGCGTGGCGTGTATCTAAAGGACGCTTCGAGCGAGGGCCTCTCGGCTAAGTACGCTGACGGCATCCTGACCGTTACGGTTCCCAAGATCGTCGAGAAGAAGAACGTTACGAAGATCTCCATCGACTAACTTCGTTGGTGTTCTGCGCTATTAAAAGACAGCAAAAGGGGCTGGGAAGCGATTCTCGGCCCCTTTTGCTGTCTAGGACAGTCTATTGAATGGTTGCCGGTTGATACTGACTCGCAGGGCGTATCGAGAGTTTTCGCGATCCTTGGAGAAGGGTTGCGGAGCTGCCGACCTCGTCATCCAGAGTTGCGGCCAGAGTTTTGGCATAGCTTTTGACGGTAAGGCTCGGACGATTGTTATCTTGGCTGATATGCATGGCAATGAGCTGTTCGGTGCGCTCGGTAACAAGTTCGCGCGCGGCTTCGGCGGCTTGGCCATTGGAGAGGTGTCCCCTTGCAGACAGGATGCGCTCCTGAAGAAAGCGGGGATATTCTCCCTCGCGCAGCATGGTCACATCGTGGTTGCTTTCGAGCGCGAGGACTCGACAATCTTTGAGGGTGTTCATGGCTTGGCTCGATAGCTCTCCGGTGTCGGTGGCAAAGCCGATGGAATCATCGAGGGTGTCGAATCGATAGCCGACTGGATTGATGACATCGTGTGACGTTGAGTAGGTTTGCACGTGGGTGCCGGCAATGGATAGGGTGTCACCGGGATCGAATTCCTCGACAGGCAGATGCGAAAGATTTTCTTTGCTCGAAAGAGTGCCCCTGCTGGCAAAGAGGGGGCCGTGCCAGTGCTTGCACCAGACATCGAGGCCCTTGATGTGATCGCTATGCTCATGAGTAATGAGAAGAGCCGAGACGTTGTCTGCCGAGAGCCTCAGTTCTGCCATGCGCTTTAATGTCTCGCGGCGAGACAGTCCGTCATCGACCATAATGAGCCCCTGCGGGCCCTCGATGAGTGCGCAGTTGCCTTTAGAGCCACTGCCGAGGATATGAAGGTGCAGACGAGACATAAGATTCCAAAGGATACAATGGGTGCGGACGAATAGAGGAGGAAGCAAATGCCTACGGTATCTCAGCATTATGGACACCATGCCGTGCCTGGGGCAGTCGATGAGACCCGGACGAGGCAGCAGGCTGCTCCTGTCGTGCTCATGGTATCAGGCGGCGCGGACTCGACGGCACTGCTTCTTATGGCGTGCACATCAAAGTTGGATATTCTGGATGGGCGTGGTGTGGCCCCCATCGCGCGCGAGCGACTGCACGTGCTGCATGAGAACCATCATCTGCGCGGCGAGGCATCCGATGGCGACGAGGCTTTCGTGCGTGAGCTCTGCGCGCAATATGGTTTACCGCTGTGTGTGGAGCACGCTTATTTTGATGGGGAGTCGGGCAATATTGAGGCCGCGGCCCGCGAGGTGCGCTATGCCGCGTCGCGGAGGTATGTTCGCGAGCTCTGCGCCCAGACGGGGGCACCGCGAACGGCGGCTCGTATCTGCACCGCGCACACGTCTTCGGATCGCGCGGAAACGTTTTTGATGAACGCGATTAAGGGTTCGGGGCCCGCTGGCCTATCGAGCATTCCTCGCCGGAGGAATATCGTGGTGCGTCCCTTGCTCGACCTAACTCACGGCGAGCTCGTGGGCTATCTACAGGTACATGGTCAGCCGTGGCGTGAAGACGAGAGCAATGAGGATATCTCGTATCTGCGAAACTACGTGCGCCATCGAGTGATGCCGGTGGTGGCGCAGCGCAACGCGAGCGTCTGCAAGACGATTGGCGCCGCCTGTGAGATCTTGGGTGATGAAGATGCGTTTCTATCCCAGCTGTCGGCACAGGCGTTTCGAAGCTGTTTGCGCAAAGAGGCAGCGGGCGCACTGGTGCTCGATGCCAGGCGCCTTGCTGCGGCCGAGGTGGTAATCGCGCGGCGCATCGTGCGACTGGCGATCAAACGCATCGATCCGGACGCTCGTCCCGAGATGCGGCATGTTGAGCGAGTCCTTTCCTGCGTTGCCGAGGGTGCCGGCTCGGTCACGCTTCCGGCGGGAATTGACGCGCGCGTTGAGTTTGGCATGCTGGCGTTTAAGGCCCCGGTGGCTCGCGAGGGCCTGGTCGCGGACTGGGTTACCGTACCCGGTCGTTTGCCGTTGGGCGGGGGACGTATGCTGGTCACAGAACCGATGGCCGTTGAGCCGGGATGCGATATCGTGCGCCGCGCCCGTGAGCTTGCAGCTGCCGGGGAAGTGACAGCTTTGGTAGACGCGGCTGCCCTGGGTTTTGCCGACGGCGATAGTGAGCTGATCCTGGCGGGCTCGCGTGGTGAGATCCCTGCCGAGGCGCGATTGGCGCGCCTGTGGGTGGACGGTCCCGCACCGGGAGACGTGATGTGCCCGTTAGGAATGAGTGGCCGAAGCAAGAAAGTATCCGACTTGCTAGGTGAGGCTCGCATTCCCGTTTCCGAGCGCGCCGGCGTGCCCATGGTGAGGACGGCGCCGGGAGGTGCCGTGGTGTGGGTCGCCGGAGTTCGCGCGGACGAGCGTTTTAAGTGCACGGCCGCAACGCGCGTGGCATATCTGCTCCGCGTGGTCGATGCGGAATAGCGTCCCACGTCTGCTATTCTGTGCGACGTTGACGGTATTCCCGCGCTGATGGCGCACGGGCTGGTAAATTTACCCCGTGCGCTGCTAGAATGTGAAGTTCGCGTCCATACGGCGGTGTGTGGGCGATAAGCACAAGAAAGGGTTGTCATGGCTTCTCAACATCCGGATATCGAGAAGGTTCTGTTCACGCAGGAGGATATCGACGGTATCGTCTCTCGCCTGGGCGAGGAGATTACGCGCGACTACGCGGGTAAGGATCTGGTGCTGATTGCGGTCCTGCGCGGTGCCGTGGTCTTTATGGGCGACCTGATGCGCAAGATCGAGCTGCCGACCAACATCGATTTCATGGCTGTTTCGAGCTATGGCGACGGTGTGAAGTCCTCGGGTATCGTGCGTATCATTAAGGATCTGGATATCGACATCCGCGGTCGCGACGTGCTGATCGTTGAGGACATTCTGGACTCGGGCCTGACGCTCAAGTATCTGATGAAGAACCTCGAGAGCCGCAAGCCCGCTTCTCTGGAGGTCGCCGCCTTCCTGTGGAAGGACGTTGAGGACCGCACCTCGGCCATCACGCCCAAGTATGTTGGAACCCATTGCCCCGATGCCTTTGTGGTGGGCTACGGCCTCGACTATGCCGAGCGCTATCGTAACCTTCCGTATCTGGGCATTTTGAAACCGGAGGTTTATTCGTAAGATGCCCGACGACCGTAACGATAACAATTCCCAGACTCCCCGGGAGCCTAAGATCCCGGGGGTGCCCGGAGGCAAGAAGCCCACGCGTACGGGCTGGCTGTATTTTATTTTGGCTTGCGCGCTCCTGGGCTACGCCTTCTTTAACATGGGCTCCGGCTTTGCCAATTCCAGCAATACCGTTAAGCTCGCGACGAGCGAGATGGTGAGTGCCATCAAGCAGGATCGCGTCGAAGATCTGACCTATACGGTTCAAGACGGAAGCGTGACGGGTCATTACTGGAAGACGAAGAAGGACAAGGGCGATACGAGCGAGCTCAAGAGCTTCTCCTCGACCTATGTCGGCTCCGATTCGCTTGCCGAGCTTATGGCGGAGCACCCCGATACCAAGTACATCGTCAACACCAACGATCCCGATTTTTGGGGCGACCTGGCGATGAGTGTGCTTCCGACGATCGCCCTTATCGCCATCATGTTCTACTTTATGCGCCAGATGATGGGCGCCAACAACAGGAACATGCAGTTTGGCAAGACCAACGCCAAGACCAACGAGGCCACACGCCCCAAGGTCAAGTTTGAAGACGTTGCCGGCGTGGACGAGGCAGTCGAGGAGCTCGAGGAGATCCGTGACTTTTTGAGCGATCCGGATCGCTATCGCAAGCTGGGCGCCAAGATCCCGCGTGGCGTGTTGCTGGTTGGCCCTCCGGGCACCGGTAAAACGCTGCTGGCCAAGGCCGTTGCCGGCGAGGCGGGCGTGCCGTTCTTTAGTATCTCGGGTTCCGACTTTGTCGAGATGTTCGTAGGTGTCGGTGCCAGCCGCGTGCGTGACCTCTTTAAGGAGGCCAAGTCCCAGGCCCCGTCGATCATCTTCATCGATGAGATCGATGCCGTGGGACGTCAGCGCGGAGCTGGCTTGGGCGGCGGTCACGACGAGCGCGAGCAGACGCTCAACCAGCTGCTGGTCGAGATGGACGGCTTTGAGGAAAGCGAGTCGGTCATCCTGATCGCTGCGACCAACCGTCCTGACATCCTGGATCCGGCATTGCTGCGTCCCGGCCGTTTTGACCGTCAGGTTACGGTCGACCGTCCGGATGTGAAGGGCCGCGAGCAGATTTTGCGCGTGCATGCCGAGAACAAGCCGATGGACGAGGACGTTAAGTTTGAGAAGCTCGCCCAGATGACCGTTGGCTTTACTGGTGCCGATTTGGCGAACCTGCTCAACGAGTCTGCGCTGCTGGCCGCTCGCCGTCATCGTTCCGTGATCTCGATGGACGAGGTCGAGGAGTCGATGGAGCGCGTGATTGCCGGACCGCAACGCAAGGGTCGCGTGATGACCGAGGCCGAGCGCACCACGATTGCCTACCACGAGAGCGGTCACGCTTTGGTGGGCCACATCCTGGAGCACTCCGATCCGGTTCATAAGATCTCGATCGTCAGCCGCGGTCAGGCCCTGGGCTACACGCTGCAGCTTCCGCAGGAGGACCACTTCCTCAAGACCAAGAACGAGATGCTCGACGAGCTCGCCGTGTTCTTGGGCGGTCGCGTTGCCGAGGAGCTCATGTGCGATGACATCACGTCGGGCGCGAGCAACGACCTGGAGCGTGCGACCAAGATGGCGCGCGAGATGGTTACGCGTCTGGGCATGAGCGAGGAGCTAGGCACACAAGTGTTTGGCGAGGCGCAGCATCAGGTGTTCCTTGGTCGCGATTACGCCGATCACCAGGATTACTCCGAGGAGACGGCACGCCGCATCGATATCGAGGTTCAGTGCATCATGCGCGAAGCCCATCGTCGTGCGGTCGAGATCCTGGACGCCCGTCGCGATCAGCTCGATCTGATGGCGAAGGTGCTGCTTGAGCGCGAGACCGTCGAAGGCGACGCCGTGAACGCCCTGCTCGACAACGAGTGGAATGCCTACCTTGAGCGCGAGGGCGATATCCTGGCGGCCAAGGAGGAGCGCAATGCCAAGGCGGCCGGCATGCCGACCAAGAAGCGCGCGCCTCGTATGAGCGAGGAGGAGCTGGCGGCTGATGCCGCGGCCTTTGCGCAGGCGGCCATGCAGGAGGATGCCGAAGCCGCATCCGATAATGCTGACGATGACCATGCCGTCGTCGATGCCGATGCCGACACCGACGCCGACAAATAGTCTTTGTGGCGAAAGCCTCCGCGGGGAAACCTGCGGAGGCTTTTTCTTTTGAGCGATATGGGGCCGTCTGTTGATTGGGGACAGACTTAAATGAGCGTTTTCACGCATTTAAGTCTGTCCCCAATCAACATTGCTGCGGCACTTTGCTCGGCTAAAGTGTACAATAGCGCCTATGCGAAAGGGGAACAGATGATCAACGAAACTATGTATGCTCGCGGTGCGGAAAGCTCCATCATCCGTGAGATTTTTAGCTATGGCCTTGAGCGCAAGGCGCAGATCGGTGCGGAAAACGTATTCGATTTTTCGCTGGGCAATCCGAGCGTTCCGGCACCCGCTGCTGTGGCGGAGTCCATTAAGAAGGCCCTGGAGCTGCCGAGCGACCAGCTGCACGGCTACACGCCCGCACCGGGCCTGCCGCAATGTCGTGCCGCTGTGGCCGAATCGCTCAACCGCCGCTTTGGCACGAGCTATGAGGGCAAAGACGTCTTTATGACGGTGGGTGCCGCGGCTTCGCTCACCTGCGCGCTCAACGCCGTTACGAATCCGGGCGACGAGGTTATTGTTATCGCCCCGTACTTTCCGGAGTATCGCGTTTGGATTGAGAAGGCCGGCTGCACGTGTGTCGAGGCGCTTGCCAACGAGGACACATTCCAGCTGAGCGTGGATAACGTATTCAAGGCGATCACCGACAAGACGGCAGCCGTCATTATCGACTCGCCCAACAACCCGACCGGTGCCGTATATACGCGCGACACGCTGACGCGACTGGCCAATGTTCTGCGCGAGGCCAACGCTCAGCGCGATCCCGAGAATCCGATTATGCTCATCTCGGATGAGCCGTACCGCGAGATCGTGTACGGTGCCGAGGTGCCTTGGGTGCCCTCGATCTACGAGCACACCATCGTGTGCTACTCGTATTCCAAGTCGCTGTCGCTGCCGGGTGAGCGCGTGGGGTGGATCTTGGTTCCCAACACCAATCCGCAGGCTGCCCGTCTGATGCCGGCCGTTGCCGGTGCCGCCCGTACGCTGGGCTTCGTGTGCGCGCCGGCGCTCTTTCAGCGCGTAATTATCGACTGCATCGATGAGCCGAGTGACGTTGAGGCCTATGCACGCAACCGCACCGCGCTTACCGACGCACTAGCGGAGTATGGCTACACCTATGTTGAGCCGGATGGTGCGTTCTACCTATGGGTGAAAGCATTGGAGCCCGATGCGAATGCGTTTTGCGAGCGCGCAAAGAAGTATGAGTTGCTTGTGGTTCCCTCGGACAGCTTTGGTATGCCGGGTTGGTTCCGCCTGGGCTATTGCGTGAGCTACGAAACGATTGTCAATTCGCTACCCGCTTGGAAACAGTTGGCGGACGAGTATCGTTAAAAGTAAAGCGCTCTGCCTACAATGTTTTACGTGAAACGGGGTTTGGTGTTAAGCCAGGCCCCGTTGTCATGAACGTTGTGTCGTTGGGATGGAGTGGTTTTACGACTATCGAAGGCTATGCGTACAATGAATATAAGCGACGGCCGTGCCAGATAAGGAGACCTGATGCCCTACCTGCTTTCTTGTGACATTCATACCCATACGATGTTCTCTGCGCATGCATATTCGACCATTGAGGAGAATGTGTACTGGGCGGCAGAGCGTGGCCTGCAGGTGCTCGGATCTGCCGACCATTTGAGCTCTATGGTTACGGCTTGCCCCAATGACCTGCGCAGTTACCAGTTCTTTATCAACCAGGATATCTGGCCGCGCATTTGGAGCGGCGTGCTGGTGCTGCGTGGTGCCGAGGCCGATATCGTTTCGCTGGACGGAAGCCTGTTTGGCGAGGACACTCCTGTCACGCTCGATATTGCCGGCGATTCGTACAGCCGTCAGCATTCGCTGTTCGATTTGGTTACGCGTAATTTGGATTATTTGGTTGCGAGCGTGCATAATCCACAGATTGCTGAGGGCGCGACGCTGGCCCAGACGACCGAGATGTATATCAATGCCCTGGAGCACCCCAAGGTGTTCATGCTGGGTCACACGGGGCGTTCGGGCGTGCCGTTCGATATCGACGAGGTGCTGTTGGCAGCTAAGGCCAAGCACAAGATTATCGAGATCAACAACCATAGTCTTGAACACGGTGTCGACACTGAGCATTGGGCCGTATGCCGCAAGATCGCCGAGCGCTGCGCCGAGCTGGGCGTGGGCATTGGCGTGTCGACCGATGCCCACATTGGCATGGCCATTGGCAAGCTCGATCACGCGCGGAAGATGCTCGACGAGATTCACTTCCCACTGGATTTGATCGTGACGCGCGACCGCGAGACGCTGCTGTGCGAGATGGCGGCAGCCGGCGTGTGCGATCTGCGCAATGGGATGTAGCGGAGTTTATAAACCAAGCGAAGGGGGCGGCCCAGGCGGGTCGCCCCCTTTCTTGTCCCAAAAATCTACTGAGGTTGGTTAGCGGCGTTCGAGGACCGCTACGGTTTCGGTGTGGTCGGTGTGAGGGAACATGTCGACTGGCGTGATCTTGAGCAGGCGATAGCCTCCGTCGAGGAGCTGGTGCAGGTCGCGCTCTTGGGTCACGGGGTTGCAGCTGATATAGGTGATGCGGCGCGGCTTAAGTGCGCAGGCAGCTTCGAGGAACTCGGGCGTGGAGCCGGCGCGCGGCGGGTCGATGGAAAGGACGTCGATCCGCTCGTTGTTATCGGCGGCATCCAGGATGTAATCGGTGGCGTCGTCGGCCATAAACCAAGCGCTGCGGGTGAGGCCGTTGAGCTCGGCATTGCGACGTGCGTCGGCAATGCCCGCCGGGTTGCGCTCAACGCCGAGCAGCATAATGCCGATACCCTTGTTCTGGGCATCTTTAGCTGCGCAAAGACCGATGGTACCGCTGCCACAGTAGGCATCCATGAGCACATCGCCCTGGTGCAAATCCATGCCGTCGATAGCGAGCTGATAGAGCAGCTCGGTCTGTTGCGGGTTGGTCTGATAAAACGCGGTGGGGGAGATGTCGAATTCGCAGCCGAGCAGCTGGTCGCGCATGCATTCGGTGCCATACACGATGCGGGTTTCCTCGCCGAGGATGGCGTTGCCGGGGCGTCCGTTGATGTTTTGGGCAACGGTGACGATGTGCGGATTGAGTGCGGCGACAGCCTCAAAGAACTCCTGCGCATGCGGTAGGTCGCGCTGGGCTGTCACAAGGGTAGCCATGATCTGGTCGGTACGCCAACCGCAGCGAACGATGGCATAGCGAAGCAAGCCCAGATGCTTGTCCTCGTTAAAGGCGGGAATGCGTAGGCGCTCAGCCTCACGCGCGATGCCGTTGAGAATCTGACGGGCACCCGGTGCCTCGATGGGGCATTCGGGTACGGCAACGATCTTGTGCGTGCCGCGCTCAAAGAAACCGCAACGGACGGCGCCCTCCTTACCGGGAGCAAAGGGAGTGGCAGCCTTATGACGAAAGCCACGCGGCGCAGGATATTTGCCCGGGTCGCCCAGGGTGACACCCATGCCACGAATAGGATCTACAGCAATGCCCTCACGCTCACAAAGCGAAGCAAAAAGCTCCTCCATAGCAGCCTGCTTGGCGGCGAGCTGCTTCTTATAAGGACGATTGAGCGCCGTACACCCACCGCAAGCTTTCATGATGGAACAAGGAGACTTGGGATCAACGGCCTTACGCGCAGACGGAACCGGATTCTTATACGGGCGCTTGGAGCGATTCTGAGATGCCTTATCGTCGTTCCGACGAGAGCCGGGACGCTTGGCCTTAGCCTTGCCCTTAGCCGACTTACCCTTCGCATTCAGAGACGACTTGGATTTCTTAGAAGATTTTTTCTCCCCCGACCCCTCAGCCGCCTCGATCAAAGCACGACGAGCCTTACGCTCCGCACGAGATTCTGCCATCAAAAACTCCACTAATTCATGAATTAAAAGCTGCAAGCATTGTACCGTGCCAAGCCAGCGGGCGATATGCAAGCGGCCATTTCATGTCAGCGATAAGTCCAACGATGTTTGCCCGGCGTGGGCGGGGAGCGGCGCGTAATTAAGTTTATCGCGAGTTC
>CALINZ010000129.1 GCA_938045085.1 uncultured Collinsella sp.
TGGGCGCCGATCGGCCCCGTCGCTGTCGTGCGTGCTATGCCCTGCGTCTGGCCGAGGCATGCCGCGTGGCCGAGGAGCGCGGGTTCGAATATGTGGGTACGACGCTCGCCGTCTCGCCGTATCAGCTTTTCGAAACCTGCAATGACGTGCTTGAGCGCTTGGCAGCGGCGCATGGGCTCACCCCGGTCATTCGCGATTTTCGCCCGTATTACCCCGAGGCGACTCGCCGTTCGCGCGAGCTGGGCATGTATCGACAGAATTATTGCGGCTGCCGATTCTCGGCCGTCGAGGCGGCCATGGACCGCGCCCGCATCCGCGACGAGCGCAAAGCCGCCAAAAAGTAGTTCATTTGGGACGTCAGCCTGCTAGGATGTAGAGCGGACTTTAGCTATATAAGGAGTATCCGACGTGTCTATGCGTACCGATGATTTTGACTACAACCTTCCCGAGGAACTGATCGCCCAGGCTCCTGCCGAGCCGCGCGACTCCTGCCGCCTGCTGGTGGTGGATCGCAAGGGCTCCGAGGCAGGAACGCCGCTGAAGCATGGCGGCACCGTTGAGCACCGCATCTTCCGCGACATCATCGACTATGTCGAGCCGGGCGACGTGCTCGTCATCAACAAGACGCGCGTGATGCCGGCCCGCCTGATCGGTCGCAAGTCGGGCTCGGGTGGCGTGGTCGAGACCCTGCTGCTCAAGCGCCGTGAGGACATTGACCCGCTGGGTCACGTTTGGGAGTGCCTGGTCAAGCCGGGCAAGCGCCTGAAGCCCGGTGCTCAGATTGAGTATCGCGCCGGTGGCGCCCATGCGCCCGAGGGCGCGCCCGTGGTACTGACGGCCGAGGTCGTCGACTTTGTCACCGATAGCCGCGGTGGCCGTCTGGTGCGCTTTGAGCCGGCCGGTTGCAATGCCGCCGGCGAGCCGCGCACGCTCGACGAGGCCATCCATGCTGCCGGCCACGTGCCGCTGCCGCCCTACATTACCGATTACGAGGGCGATCCCGAGAAGTACCAGACCGTCTACGCCATGAAGGAGGAGCACTCGGCTGCCGCTCCCACGGCGGGCCTGCACTTTACCCCCGAGCTCATGGCCGCTATCGAGGCCAAGGGAGCGAAGTTTGCCGCCGTCGAGCTCGAGGTGGGCATCGATACCTTCCGTCTGGTGGAGGAGGACGACCCCACGCAGCACGTCATGCACACCGAGCGCTACCACGTGTCGCAGGAGGTTGTCGACGCCGTGCATAAGGCGAAGGCCGAGGGGCACCGCGTGATCGCCGTCGGCACCACCGCAGTGCGCTCGCTCGAGAGCGCCTTTGACGCGGACGCTCCGGTGTCCGATCCGGCCGTGACGGCGCGCTATTTTGAAGGCCGCGAGGACGGCGCCGACACGCTCGGCCGCGGCGACATCGTGGTGCGCGAGAACGCCACGACGCAGCTCTACCTCATGCCCGGCTCGACCTACCACGTGGTCGACGCGCTGATCACCAACTTCCACGTGCCGCGCTCCACGCTCATGATGCTCGTGAGCGCACTTGCCACCCGCGACCAGATCATGGATGCCTACGCCGCCGCTATCGAAGAACGTTACCGCTTCTTCAGCTTTGGCGATGCGATGCTCATTTGTTAGTTACGCGGTTCTACGAACCGCGTAACTGCTCGACGCTGCAAACGCCCCTAAGCG
>CALINZ010000130.1 GCA_938045085.1 uncultured Collinsella sp.
TGGCGGTTATCGTAGCCCTCTGCACGGATGTAATCGGGAAGCCATGCCACATAGACGTTGGAGCGCTTCTCGAACTCGCCCGGCATACGATAGTTCTCGTACATGGTTGGTCCTTCCGTCGGGTTTCCCGCGATGCTGTCCGGCCGCGACAATAGCGGGGTTTCACCTGCTATAGTACTACTATACCTACCGTTCGGTAGATAATTTTGAATAATTGCCGCTCGCCTACTGATACATACCGTTCGCCGTATATAGTGGTCATGTTTGGACACGAATTGATGTTCCGTTGCCATCCTTAATAATGTTGGTAGTGCGGAAGTGATTTGCAATGGAGAAATGCAGCGTGAGCACAAGAAAAAAAATATTGGACGCAATGTACGATCTTGTGGCAGAAGTCGGTTATGACAAAGCGTCTATCGGAAAGATTTGCGACTTTGTCGGTATATCCAAGCCGTCGGTGTACTACTACTTTCCCTCAAAAGAGGAGATTTTCACTACGCTCTTGGACAGCATGTTTCCGACCATTGACTATCAGCGCGACTACTCGCTAATAGTCGATAGGGACGGGTTCAAGGCCGCGCTTATCGAGCTCGGCAATTCAGTTATAGGTGGCTATCGAAGCGATGAAAAGCGCCGGCGCGTGCTGGCCGAGGTTAGCGTTCAAGCAAATCGAATTCCTGCAGTTCAGGAACGTCAAGCGACGGCGACCAAACGAACCATGGATGCGCTTAAAGACATCCTTCTTCATGGTGTAGAGATTGGCGCGTTTTCCGATAGCGCCGACGTAATGCTCTACGTACAAATTCTTTATACCGTTCTGGAGGGAGCAAGCAATACGGTCGCTCAAGGTGAGGATATTGATGAGAAAGCGGTTTGGGCGGGAATAGTCGAGCTTATGTTCAAATAGACCAGCCAAGCTGAAGCGCATGTTGGCGCCCATGGTGCCTGCGGGCAACCTTTAAAACGAAAACAGGGGTCGACTCCAATCTGGCTTGGAGTCGACCCCTGTTGCGTGGCAATCTATGCCGGTGCAATCGGCGCTTATTACTTTTCAGCAGCCTTATTGAGAAAGCCGGAAACGATAGCAAACGCAGCAATCATAAGGTTGCAGGCAATGCAGAAGATAAATACTCCCTGGAATGACCCTGCCATGCCGTAAACCTTCATCATGACCGGCATTCCAAAAGCACCGACGACATAGCCCGCTGAGCAAACGATCGAATAGATCCTTCCAAAATCGTGTGATCCAAAGAGCGAGAGGAGAAGCATCGGCATTGCGGTTCCAACGATGGCGAACATGACATCGTTTACACCAGCTGCAATGATGGAAACGGTCTCATTGCTTCCGCCAATGATAAGAAGCAGGAATGAAAGAATGCTGACACCTGTCCATGCGACCGTTGCTTTAATAGCGCCAAGCTTGTCGCATGTTTTGCCCACGAAGGGATTTAGGAAGATATCGGAGAGTGAAGCTGCCGAGACCATTAAGCTTCCTACGATAGGATTGAAACCGACCTCGCTTGCATAGGTTGGAAACAGCTGGTTCATGCAGCAGGTGAGCTGCGCCACGCAAAGCAAGAGGACACAGAGAATAAAAGACGGCGTTTTCGCGGCATCGCGGAGTGCCATGCCCGAAAGGACATCTTCCTGCTCATCGGCGCTGCAGCTCTCATGGGTTTCGGAGGCGGTCTCTCCGTACGGAAGCATATTGCGATCAGAGGGGTTAAGGCGAATGATAAATGCGCTTGCAGGCAAAATCATAGCTGCAGAAACGGCCGCAAGCACGATGTATCCCGTACGCCAGCCTTGCTGCTCGATGACCAGCGTAATGACAGGACTCAATAACAGCGTGCAGAGAGAATTAACGCCCCAAGCGAGGCCGATGGCGAGACCGGACGATTTGCTGAACCATTGGTCAATGACATCGGACATGCAGACGCCCGTTGTAAACGAAAAGCAGATGCCGATCACTGCGGCGGAGACGGTGAACATCCAGACCTCGGTGTAGAACGCCATTGCGGCGCCGGCGGCAATAAGGACGAGTTCAATGCAAATATGCCATGGTTTGCCGATTACTTTTGGAATGAAGCGACTCAAAAGCGGAAGCCCAAGCGCAAGGCCAAGAAGAATCGCGGTGAAATAGAAAGAAAAAGAAGTGTAGTCAAAGCCCAGATCTTCACATACTGGAGCAACGAATGAGCCGGCAATAATGCTATATGTGCCAGTTGTTCCGGCGGACATTAAGCCGAGCGCAATAACGACGACCCAAGCAAATGCGCCGCTTTCACGGAGACAATCTTTTTTGGCTGGTGTGGTGAGAGTCATGGTTGCTCCATTTCTATCGGCAATACATCCTATATGCCTACCGATAGGTATATAAACCAGAGGACTCTTCGTCAAGCATTAAGCGGGGAGAGGGAGTTCTTAACCTGCCGAACGGTAATTAGACCCCGTTTTCGCAAGGGTCTCAATGTGACAAAGGGACTGTCCCTTTGTCACATTATTCGGAGCGCAGGGCTTCGACGGGGTCCTTCTTGGATGCGCTGCGGGCCGGCAGCAGGCCGGCAACGACCGTCAGCAGCACTGAAATTGCGATGAGCACCAGCGCATCCTGCACGGGCAGGCTCATCAGGTTGGGAACCTGTTTGGCAGCAAGCGCCCAGGTATTAACCGGAAAGCTCACGGCCACCACAACGACAACGGCAAAGACGCCGGCGATGAGGCCCTCGATAAAGGTCTCGGCGTTGAACACGTTGGCCACGTTGCGCTTTGACGCGCCAATCGCGCGCAGGATGCCAATCTCCTTCTTGCGCTCCAGCACGCTGATGTAGGTGATGATGCCGATCATGATGGAGCTCACCACCAGGCTGATACTCACAAATGCGATGAGCACCAAGCTGATGGTGTTCACGATGTCGGTCACCGAACCCATGATGATGCCCATGTAGTCGGTGTACGAAATTGCCCGATCATCATGGCCAGCGGCTTTGACCTGCTTGTTGTACGCATCGATATGATCCAGCACGCGCTCCTTGGCCTCAAAGTCGCGCGGGAAAATCTTAACCGAGATGGGGTCCGTCTCGTCCGCATAGCCCAACGTGATCAGATTGTTGTCGTAGGTGAGCTTCGAGGCCTTGGCATAGCTCATCATGAGCGAACTCAGGTCCTCGGCGTCCATGTTGAAATGGATGGCACGAGCAAAGGCGCTCGCATCCACACGCATGGCGCTCGCCAGGTTAGCAAAACTCGACGACATCTGCGTCGCCATCTGGTCCATAAGCCCCGCTGCGCCCGCCTTGAGCTGGGACGATACCGTCGACGCTATCTGCTCGCTGATTGCCTTCATCACCTGATCCATAGCCTGCTGCAGATACGGAGCCAGCTGCTTTTGCACATAGTCGGTCATCGCCTGTTGCAGGCGCTCGGCCAGGGCATCGCCGCCGAGCGCCTTCAATTGAGCCAGGCATTGCTGGGCTGCGGCATCATGCTCAAGATACGTCGAGAATGCGGCAGCGAGCTTTGACGCGTCTTTAAGATCTTCGGGCGACAGCGCCTTAAACTGATCAGACTGCAAAAAGCCCTCAAACAGCTGGTTGGCTAGTGCTCCCACCTGCTGCATTTGCTCGGGCGTGAGTTCCAGGCCGTCAAAGATGCCCGAGAAATCTGGAGCCGGCGCTTTGGCCATGATGTCACCAAAGTCGATGTCCTTGCCAACGCCCGAAAGATCAATATCCAGGCCCGACAGATCGACGCCCGAAAGATCAATGCCGTCGCCGGCCGCACCCGAGAGCGCAGACGCATCAAACGAAAACGCACTCTTGAGCGCCGCCTCGTCCACACTGAACATGCTGCCCAGATCAACGCCTTGCTTGGCCTCGCCTTGCAGTTCGTCGAAGGTTTTGCCCGTAAAGACATCCGTCTCGGGGTGGGCAAGCTGCTCCTGCACAATCTGCGAATCGGCGGCGCGCTCCATAAGCTGGCGAGTCAGCGCGTGCGTATAGGCAATGCCTGGGGACAACGCACTCGCGTTGGCGGTCTCGTTGGGTCGTACCACGCCCACAATGTGCACGTCGATACCGTCGGCAACCTTGGCGGCCATAAAGTCGGTGTCGCCAGACATATCGGTCCACATGCCGGTCTCTTCGTTTTTGCGATACGCATCGGCCGGCGACAGCACCTTAAACGTCGTGGACAGCGCGTCGTCGTAGGTAAAGTCGGTGCCGGTCTCGGGCGTTTCGACCCCACCGTCAGCCGTCATGGCACTGTTTACCAGATCGTTGAGCTCATCGATATCCAACGCACCGATGCTATAGAGCGTGTAGTCGCCCACCGCGCCACGGCTCGAAAGCACCATTACGGCTTCGTTAGCAGACGTAGGCCAATGGCCGGCGACGACATCGTACTGGCTGTTGAGCAGGCTCTGGTCTTCAATCATCTCGTTAAAGACCGAGGTTCCCATGGATTCCATGCTCACCGTTGCCGCCGAGCTCGCGCCTCCGCTCATGGCCTCGGTCATGGCGTTGGGCACCAGCCGGACAGGCTTCTCATCGCCCTTGCCGGCACGATAGACAACCGGCGATACACCGTAGCCGTACTGAATGGCGTTGACCTCTTTATCGATTCCGTCGCCACCGGCATCGAGCCATGCCTTAAAACTCGTCATGTCGTTGGACTTAACGCTCGCAAACATATCCTTTACGGCCGTAACCACGGGAATTTTATCGGTTCCCTTAGCCTTGCCGCCGGCACTGTCGTCGGACGAATCCACATTTTCAGGCGAGTCATCATCCGCGGCCCCCTGCCCGCCCATCATGGACGACAGGTCGTAGTCCTGCTTGGAAATGGTGAGCGGGTAGCTCGAGAGCGTATCCTCCTCGACCTTTTTGATGTAGCCGTTTACGCCGTTGGACAGCGCCAGAATCGCCGCGATACCGATAATGCCAATCGAGCCCGCAAAGGCAGTCATGGCCGTGCGGCCCTTCTTGGTCATGAGGTTTCGGGCAGAAAGCCCCAGCGCCGTCACAAAGCTCATCGAGGTTTTGCGCGTAGGCTTTGCCTCGCGACGCGCGGCCTTGGCAACATCGAAGGGGTCGGAATCGTCGGTGATCTTGCCGTCCGCCAGATTGACGATGCGCGTGGCATATTGGTACGCCAGCTCGGGATTGTGCGTGACCATGATGACCAGGCGGTCGCGCGCCACGTCCTTGAGCAGGTCCATGACCTGTACGGATGTCGTTGAATCCAAAGCGCCGGTCGGCTCGTCTGCCAGCACAATCTCGGGATCATTAATCAGGGCGCGGGCGATGGCCACGCGCTGCATCTGTCCGCCCGAAAGCTGACCCGGGCGCTTGTTAACGTGCTCGCCCAGGCCGACTTTCTCCAACGCCTCGCGCGCACGCTGACGGCGCTCGGCATGCCCCACGCCCGTGAGCGTGAGCGCCAGCTCCACGTTTTCCAAAATGGTCTGATGCGGAATGAGGTTATAGCTCTGGAACACAAAGCCGATGCGGTTGTTGCGGTAGGCATCCCAATCGCGATCGTGAAAGTCCTTGGTCGATATGCCGTCGATCAGCAAGTCACCGGAATCGAAATGATCGAGCCCACCGATAACGTTGAGCATCGTAGTTTTGCCCGAGCCCGAGGGACCCAGAATGGCCACGAACTCGTTATCGCGAAAAGACAGGCTTACGTTGTCGAGCGCCACCTGCGTAAACGACTGCGTAACGTACCTTTTGCAAATTCCTTTGAGCTCCAACATGGACGGCAACCTCTCCTGCGCAGGCACCCTGCCCGCTCTCCCCCGCCGTTCGTATTCGACGCGTTTGTCCTACTCTATCCCCATTTTTCACCGACACCAGTGAGGAATGTAGGGAACCGCATCAAAAAACGAACGGGACGGCGCCCAAAAAAGAGGCCCCAAGTGGGGCCTCTATATGGTGGAGATTATCTTGAAAGGCAGCAGACTACTCCGCATAGCGGTGCACGATCATCGCCATGCTTTACGCGTTTTCTACTGCTCGCTATTCGCAATCGCCTGGTCGATAAGCTTGTCGAGCGCTGCGCGCTGCTCAGCGGAGCTGATGGCGCCCACGATGGGCTCCCCTACGATGTTGCCATTCTGATCGATGACATACGTCGTCGGGAACGAGAACAGATTTGACGTAAACTTGCCGGCCTCGCTATCCGACTTGAACCAGATGTTCTTATATGTCACGCCCTTCTTGCTCAGCACGTCCTTGGCATCTGCAATCTCGCCCTTGTTGCCATCGAGCGTAAAGGAATTGACGCCCAAGACCTGGCCGCCCCTCTCGGCAAGCTCCTGATTCAGTTTCTCAAGATCGCCCAGCTCGCCCACGCACGGCTTGCAAGTGGTGAACCAGAAGTTCATGACGGTGACCTTGTTCTTAGAGAACAGCTCGTCGCTGCTCACGTCGTTGCCATCCAGGTCCTTGCCCGTAAAGCTGGGGAACTTCGTCGCCTCGCTCGAAGCATTGGCGCCGGCCGTCATGCCAGCGGTCGAAGCGTCGACGCTCTCGCCTGCGCTCGGCGTGCTTCCACAGCCGGGGAACTCCTTCTCCAAGCTCTCGAGCTTGTCCTCGATCTCCTTGATCTGCTGTGCACCGGCCTTGAGCGTCTTAAGCTCATCCGCCGTGAACTCATCCTTGGCACCGTCGATGGTCTTGAGCAGGAAATCGCCGTAATTGCTGCCGTCCTCAATCATTGCCGAGTCTTTATTTGCCGCATTGAATACCTTTTCCCACAGCGCGTTATCACTCGAAAAGATCTCGTTCTCCTTCTGCATGAGCTTCGCATACAGCTCGGCGGCCTCGTCGGCATTGGTCGGCTTCTGCGCAGTGAGTTCTGCAATCTTAGGATCGGAGCTCGCAGATTCGCTCGCATTGCCACCGGGCGCCGAACATGCCACAAGGCACAAGGCCAATACCGGCACCATAAACAGGGCCGCAATCTTAGAAAGCTTCATAGTCATTCCTCCGTTTTGTCGAAGCTTGTTTACTTTTTATCGGCGGTCAAGGGAAGCTTTTCCGCCGACACATCCAGGCCATAGCGATAGCTGATGGCATCGACAGGACAGGCCCCGATGCACTTTCCGCACCGGATACATTCGGCATGATTGGGCGCGCGGACCACATCAACGTCCATCTGACAAACCCTTGAGCACTTGCCGCACGAGACACATTTGCACGCGTCAACCTGAATCCCCAACAAGGACACCCTATTCATGAGCGCATAGAATGCGCCGAGCGGGCAAATCCATTTGCAGAAGGGGCGGTAGAACAAAACACTCAGCACTACCACGGCAATGAGAACGACAAGTTTCCAAGTAAAGAGATGTCCCAACGCAGATCGAATGCCGGCATTGGCAATGGCCAGCGGAATGGCGCCCTCGAGCACACCCTGTGGACAGATGTACTTGCAAAAGAACGGGTCCCCCATCCCCACATCGTTAACCACCAAGACGGGCAGCAGCACCACGGCAAACAGCAGCACGACGTATTTGATGTACGTGAGCGGCTTAAGCTTTTTCGTGGAAAGCTTTTTGCCGGGAATCTTATGAAGCAGCTCCTGCAGCCAGCCAAACGGGCACAGAAAGCCGCATACAAAGCGTCCCAGCAGCACGCCGAGCAAAATGAGCGTACCGGTGACGTAGTAAGAAAAGTTGAACTTGGATGAACCTACCACCGACTGGAACGACCCGATGGGGCACGCACCCGATGCCGCGGGGCACGAATAGCAATTAAGTCCAGGTACGCAGACTGTTTTCCCCGCGCCCTGATAGATGCCGCCTTTGGCAAAGTTTGACAGGTGAATATTGGTGACCAGCGTCGCCGCCGCCTGAATGAATCCGCGAAATCGGGCCAAAACATGCGACGCAGTGTTTTCTCTTTTATCCAATTCCGATACACTCCAAGCACAGCCTAATCGCTTTGGCCAGCACGGCATCCGCCTCGCCACGCATAACACCAAAGCACACCATGGCAATTCCGACGATCAACAAAGCGACCTGTACCACGGGTTTTACCGCTTTGAACAACCTGACCACTCCTTTCGTTACGCGACCATTGGACCATATCGGCTATAAAATCCGTGTTAAGCGCGATTTGGAATGTGCAAGGAGACTGTTATGCGTATTTTGATCGTCGAAGACGAGCGAGCACTGTGCGATGCAATCGCGCGCAGCTTGCGAAACTTGGCGTACAGCGTCGACTGCTGTCACGATGGACGGGAGGCGCTCGACCTGCTGGGCATCGAAGTCTTTGACCTCGTGGTACTCGACCTCAATCTTCCCCATGTCGACGGCATGACCGTGCTCAGGGAACTTAGGAAAACCGATTGCGAGACCAAGGTACTGATTCTGTCCGCGCGTGGCGAAGTATCCGATAAAGTCGCCGGACTCGATGCCGGCGCCAACGATTACCTTACCAAGCCGCTTCATCTGGACGAACTTGCGGCAAGGATCCGCAGCCTTACCCTCAGGCGCTTCGCACAAAGCGACATAGTATTAACCTGCAGAAAGCTCAGCTTTGACACCAAGGCGCGCATCGCTTCCGTGGACAGTGAAGCTCTATCTCTTACACGCAAGGAAACGGGAATCTTGGAATACCTGATGCTTAATCAGGGGCGACCGGTAAGCCAAGAGGAGCTTATCGAGCACGTTTGGGATAGCAGCGTGAACAGCTTTAGCAACGCAACCCGCGTTCATATCTCGTCGCTCCGAAAAAAGTTGCGCAGCGCTTTGGGATACGACCCGATTCGCAATCGGATTGGAGAGGGCTACGTTATGGAGGACAGTGAATGAAAAGGCTTTCGCTGCAATGGCGCATAACGATTATGACGGCACTGCTCACGTGTGCGGCATGCGTGCTGACGAACTGCCTGGTCGGCTATACGGGCATGCGCTACATGGATGCCATCGGCAGTGACATCTCGGCCTTTACCGCAACCGGCGAAGATTCGCCCCAGGCGTTCGACCCAACGAAAGCGACCCTCGATAACGAGGTTACGATCGTCGTAAACGACGCACAGGAGTCTTTTGGCACGACAGCCTGGTGCATCACGGCTGGAATCACACTCCTTGGCGGCGTGCTGGCATACTTTGTGAGCGGCCGTGCACTCAAACCGCTACGGGCTTTTGCAGCCCAGGTTGAGCGTGTGCAGCCTGACAACCTAAGCGAAATCAGGCTCAGTGAAGATGTGCCCACCGAGTTACAACGATGCAGCGCCTCTTTCAACGACATGATCGCCCGTCTTGGCGAAGGGTTCTCTGCACAGCGTCAGTTTACCGGCAACGCCGCACACGAGCTGCGCACCCCGCTCGCCCTTATGCAAGCACAGATTGAACTATTCATCTCCGAGCACTCCGGTTTGCAACCCGAAACAGCCGAGCTGCTCGGCCTGCTACAAGAACAAACCGAGCGCATGTCGCGGATGACCAAGGTATTGCTCGAGATGAGTGAGCTCCACAGCGTTCCTTGCGAGGACGATGTTGAACTTGGTCCCTTGTCCGAAGAGGTCCTCACCGACCTTGCGCCACTTGCCGAAAATAAGGGCATAGCCCTCAATTGTGCTGGAGACGCTTTAGTAATCGGGAGCGACACGCTCCTCTATCGGCTGGTGTTTAATCTGGTCGAAAACGCCATCCATTACAGCCGCTCCGGCTCGACTGTCAACGTCTCCATCAGCGACAGCGACAGCCATGTGCTCCTGCGAGTCAAAGATGAGGGCCCGGGAATACCCAAGCAGTACCGAGAGAGCATCTTCCAGCCGTTCTTTCGTCTAGACAAATCCCGCAGCAGGGCATACGGCGGCGCAGGACTCGGACTAGCGCTCGTTTGGGAGATTGCAGCGCTTCACGGTGGCACGGTAGAGGTCGAAGCAAGTTCCGAAAACGGGACCACCATGCTCGTGACCCTCTCAAAGGGGGCCACCACGTGATCCGACTGTCCAGGGGTCCCACTCGGCATTGCGAAACGCGTCCCAAAACTTGGACATGAGAAATGGGAGGCAGTTCGCATCTGTGCCGAGGACGAAGTCCTGGCGGGAATTCAGGATGCGCAGAGGAAGCTTACGGCAGAAAACCCCGACAGAGTCGTGACCGTCGGCGGCAACTGTATGGCGTCGCTTGCCCTCTTCGATTACCTGCACGGGAAATACGAGAACGTTGGAATCGTCTGGATCTATGCGCATCCGGATGTATCCACGCTGAATGATGGCTACCCCAACGCTCACGCCATGGTACTTGGCAACCTTTTGGAACAGGGTGCACCGCAACTCGTTTCGCGGATGCGGCATCCGGTGTTTAAGCCGAGCGATGTCCTGCATGTCGGGCTACAGCAGCTCCACGACTATCAGGAAGTTTGCTTAAACAAGCATAGGTGTTGCGGTTTTAGCCGATGTCCTCATGGAGGAAAACGACATGCTGGGTCTGTCTGATTAAAGTCCAACAGTTTCCATGAGGCATCTAGCACGGTAAAAGCTAAAGACCCGGGAGACCCCAAACTGTCAACCATCTTTACGGGTGCAAGGGAAACGGGCAAGACAGCCCCCTCTCGCTCCTATCCGAAACGGCGCTTGAACACGGCTGGATTGCAGCGAATGTCTCCGCCATGCCCGGCATGCTCGAAGATATCATCGAGCACACAAAGGAGGCCGCAGGCCGTTACCTCTCGCAGCCCCATACACGCGTGAGCGGAGTTCAAGTTGGGCAGCGGGGCGGTTTAGCGCGCCAATATAATCAAATCGTGCACTTCCATAGCCTCTCGTCTACGTGGTGTACCGTCGTCTCCCCTTTTATCAGAGTTGGGCGATTTCAGGCACCCGAGCTGAACTCAAATTGAACTCAACGATGCCTTATCGGTCGAGGGCGTCCTAGCGAGAATATACAGAGGCGCACATTTCGCAGGGAACCTCCCATTCGTTATCATATCGGGATGCTGTCAAGGCAGCGTCAATGCGTTCGACCTACACCTTCTCGCTTTTCGAGGCCTCGTCTGCAGGACCATCGGAATCGATACGGAATCGATCGGCATACCATTCATCCGAAGCAATCACCTTATGGAGCATCTGGAGATGCAGGTCGACATAGTGGCAGAACGCCTTGCCGCATTCCACGAGAGGCGCATTGTTTCTCTCGTTGGGCTCGGCTCCAAAATTAAACTCGACCTCATAGCCCTCCCCAGGCACACCCATGCTCGGCAGAACATCAATGGAGAAGTGGACGAATCCAGACGTCACCTTGTATACATCTTTTACCTTTGGATCGAACTTCTCGAGTAAGTCTTGAAGTCTTCCATCGGACATCTTCTCACCCGAGAAATCTTTCAGCTTGTTCACAGGCACACCTTGAAACACCTGCTTGAGAAAGTCATCCTGGTCTTCGGCGGCGAATAATGCGAATGTCCGCAGGCAGACTCCAACCTGTGCGCGGAGAAGCTGGGCGACGCAAACAAGATTCCTCGACTCGAGCATGGAGATGAATCCGTCTATCAGTCTCATCGCATACTCAGAGGAGGATGCCAGATATAGATCCCATTGGGTAAAGTCGCCGTTCATGAAGGGAATCACTGCATTGCGCTCGGCGACTCTCAAGGCACTCAGGCTTTGTTCTATTTTCTCAGCTTCTTGTTTGAACTGTTCGCTATCCAAAATGCCCCCAAATGCCGGCTTCTCAACAAATCAAAAAAGCAGGAGAGACAGAGATTAGGTTCCTGCTCCACTGAACCCGCGCTTCCAGTCGAGACACTCCTCCTCGAAGATCTCCCCAGAGTCCCGTCTCTCGCGCCCCTCACGGAACTGTCCATATCAGTGTAGCCAATCCAAGCACAGCCCCACCGCACGGCCCAGTCGCTTCCGGTCCTGCGTGGCCCCATGAAGGCGGAAGGGCGTGGTTGTCGTCATCGCGTTCCTTTCTCCTCATACCTTTTGGGCATGCGTCACGGGCCCCCGCGCGGCGCCGAGAGCGAATCGGCGCAGGCTTGGGGCCAGTTGCGTAGAGGTTGAGGTTCGGGTTTCGCCGGCTTACGCAGCTTGGCGGGCAGAGCGCCCGGGCTCGCTGCGCCTAGGGCGCGGCGGGATCCGCGACGCCGGAGGTGTCGATCTCGCCCAGATTGGCGAGCTGCTCGATGAGGGGGAGGCCCATCGGGTCGTCCACCTCGACGCCGCCGAGCACGATGGTGCTGTCGCGCGTGTCGATTTGGGTTGTGAACACGGCCGGGTCGAAGCCCGAAGCGATAAAGCCAATGCCCGCGAGGACTACACCCGCGGCAACGAGCCCGCCCGCCACGGCGAGGTAGATCTTCTTCGCGCTGGTCATGGTACTCACTCCTTTCTACGCCGCGAGATGCGCGGCAGCGCCGCCCTTCTCGCCCTTGCCCTTCCAGAAGGGCGAGGCGGCCTTCCTCGCCCAGAGCGCCGAAAGGCGCGCAATTTGTTTTAAGGCGGCCCAAGCGCCAGCACCAACGAAGAGCGCCACGCCGACGAGGCCGAGCCCCACGCCCGCCGAGGCGAGGGCGTACGGGAAGTGGCCGATGGTGACGCCGCTTACGGCAAGCAGGAGCTCAACTACGCCCACGCCCCCGAGTGCCGCCGCGACGATCCACACGCAGAGTGCCAGCAGCCAGATGCAGATATAGACCGTGACGGCCACGGCGGCGAAGGCGGCGAGCAGCGGCACCCACACCGGGGAGCCCACGATGGTCAGCACCCACAGCAGCGTGGTGCTGCGCCGGCGCGTCCTCGCGATCGCGCGCGGCACGGCGGGCAGGTCGTCGAGCGTGGCCTCCGCCACCTCGCCGGGTGTGCCCATGGCGGCCACGGCCTCCTCCTCGCTCATACCGTCCTCCATGCGGTCAGCGATGGCCTCCGCATAGAACGCCTTGGTCTCCTCCACCTGCTCGGCCGGCAGGCAGGCGAGCAGCTCGCCCAACCGGCCCAGAAACTCATCGCGCGTCATGGTGCGCCCCCTCAACGTATGCGTAAATCTCCCGTACGGACGGCCACTCGGCCAGGAACTCCTCGATGCGTGCTCGCCCGTCGTCCGTGATGCGGTAGTACCGGCGCAGCCGCCCGTTGTGCTCGGCGGAGCGCGCCGTGATGCACCCGGCTTTCTCCAGGCGCTTGAGCAGCGGGTAGAGCGTCGACTCCGTGAGCCCCATGCTCGCCGGTACGTCCTTCACGATCTGGTAGCCGTAGGACTCCTCGCCGGAGACGGCCGCGAGCACGCAGGCCTCCAGGAAGCCGCGCTTCATCTGTGCCTCCATCCGCACACCTCCTCTCGTCATATACTATGCTATACACACTATACGATGCAAGGTATTAGACGTCAACTCTCATCGCGAAGATTCTCCGGCCCCTGCGCGCTGCGAACGTGATGTCGCGGGGCGGTTGGCATTATGCATGAAACGTCAAGTAACGCTCTTTTGATCCACTTCCACTCGGCCCCATTCGCCTTGTACAACGCCCCCTTTCAACCTTGGGTTCAAGAGAGCCGCTAGGCTGGACGTGCCGGACGGTAAAGTCCTGGACGCCATGGTGAACTTCTCCGATGCCATGGGGGTCATGGGTCTACGCCGATGGAGTCCCACGTACGCGGCAGGGCTCGCCCGTCACCGCTGGTCGCCGGACGGTCCCCACGCCCCGCTCGCCAACGCGCAGGCGACAGCAGCAGTCCAGCGCTGGCTGGAGACGCCGGAATGCCCAGAAGATGCGTTTCCCATCGCTGCGGCAGAGCTTTTTGCAGGGGTGGCAGTTTTTCTATATCCCAAGGTCAGATAGGCTTCGGTAGCCACCTTGGAAGCATCGCCAATAGACTCTTCCTTTATACGTTCGGCATAATCGTAGGCGATACCCACAAATTCCAGTCCCGAGCAACAGGAGTACAATTGCTGCAATTGTTGCCAGCTGTTGGGAGATGGAAGATGGACTGCGATGGCTACCCGCGCATTCCCATGCCGTTGATGTGCACCGCCTTTGTGCCGGGGCAGATTGACGCTGCGGTTGCAGGCATTTCCGACCCCGATTCACGCACCATCGCCACGGCAGAAGCGCTGTACTTTCGCGGACAGGCCACGCTCGCTGCCAAGACGGCGCGCCCCTATCTTGACGCCACCGATCCCGCACTGCGCTATTCCGCATGCCTTATCTGCGGATATGCCAGTCTGTCGCTCAACCGTATCGCCGACGCCCGCCGGTGCCTTGCTGGCATCCTCGATACGCCAACTGACGAGGAATCGCCCGCCGTCCACGCCACGCATATCCTGTTCGCCTCGGCCGCGAGTGTCCTGCTGCACTTGCCTTCCCCGTATTCTGCTGAAGAGTTTTATCCACTTGCGGCGCATCTGCCCGAAGGCCTGCGCCTATTCGCCAGCTACGTGATGGCGCACGCCTTGTACCTGCGCGGCGATTACGGCCGCAGCCTGGGCATGGCGGAAAACGCCCTGATTATGAAACAGGGAAGCTATCCCATCTCGGAGCTGTTCCTGCACCTGGCAGCTTCCATGGCATGCATGAGCCTCAAGGACATCGACGCCGCAAAAACGCACTTCGGAGCTGCTTGGAACGTTGCGCGCCCCGACGGCCTTATCGAGCTCATTGGCGAGCACCACGGCCTTTTGCAGGGGCTTATCGAGGCGTGTCTAAAAACGCAATACCCTGACGACTTCGCACGCA
>CALINZ010000131.1 GCA_938045085.1 uncultured Collinsella sp.
ATTGGATATCGAGATTGTCGATCGGATAGCCCGTCAGCACCGACACGGCATCGAGAACTGAAAACAGAACCACGCTCAGGGCTATATCGGCAGCGACAACGCCAAAACAGGCAAGCGCCCACGCCATCGCATTGAGCATGCCAACCTCCTCAAAACCCGGCACTTGGGGACGTTCCTTAACTGCCGGCAGAAAAAGAACGTCCCCAAGTGCCGGCAGTTTGGAACAGTCATTGTTGATGAGAATCGGGCGCAGCGCCAAAGGCCCCGTTGGGCGAAATGTCGAACGGGAAGGTGCCACAGCGATTGAAAGCGGCGATGAACATGCGGATGGCGTTGGACGGCGTGGTGCCCACGAGCTGGGTTGCCGCCGCGAAGGCCGCCTTTTCCTCGGGCAAAACCTTCGCGACAACCGGGGTCATGTGTTCTGCCATGGCGCTTCCTTCTTGAAACGACGGTGGTGCGGATGGATGCGGGCCACGCGGCTGGGCGACGGGCTGTGAAGGCAACCCGATTGGCCCGCATCTGGAGTTTGTTCTACGGCGTTGGTATTACTTGGTATTCCTAAGTATTACCCCGTAGATAGAATACCATACCCGACCCCATGGGGACGGAGAAAAAACGGATCAATTTGTTGCTGAGTAAGTCTTTAGAGCGTGATGATGTCCGAGATATTGAGGGCCCGAGCGTCAGCGGAATCGTGCGTGGCAAGCAACAGCATACGGCCGTCGAGCAAGTCGAGCACGACCTCGGTGCATGCGTCGCGCGCAGCGATGTCTAGACCGGTAAAGGGCTCGTCCAGAATCACTGCGCCGCCCGGACACAGCAGGGCTCGGGCAATCTCGACACGACGGCGCTGCCCGCCCGAAAGCTCGGCCACGCGGGCATGCACATCGATCCCCGGTACCAGCAGGCGCAACAAGGCAGCGGCACTCGAGGTATTCACGCGTGCATCGGCGCACACCAGCACGTTATCCAAAGCAGAGGCGTCCTCGACCAGGCGCACATCCTGAAACACCATGGAGCACGGTGCGCACTCCCCCGCCACCAGCGCAAGCAACGTCGACTTGCCCACGCCCGAAGCGCCCATCACACAGGTGCGTCCACCGGCGGGCACATGAAGCACCAGTCCGTCGAGCGCCGGCGACCAGGGCGCCCGGTCGCCCACGGCGAGCGCAAGCTCCGCAGCAGCCCCGCCGCCAGCAGAGCCGCACGCACGCCCGCGGCCACCGCGCCCATGCGCCCGCACGGCAGTACGCCACGCCACGGGCCCCGAAGCCCGCAGCAACCACACCAGCACGCGCTCGCATGCCCACGACGCCGCCACGACCAGCACGGTCCACGCCAGCAGGTCAGCCGTCTCGATAAGCAGCTTCGCCTGATAGATGCGCTCGCCTACGGTGCCCACCGCCATGCCGATAAGCTCGGCTGCCACGCCGGCCTTCCAGCTCATGCCAATCACGGCACGGGCGCACGAAAGCGCAAACGGCAGGACTTCGCACCAGGTATGGGCGCAAAACAGTCGCCAGCCCCGCACGCCGTGCAGGCGAAACATCTGCTCCAGCGGCTTATCCACTTGTGCCAAGCCCTCGACCAGCGAGAAATATACGCCCGGCAGTGCCATCAAAAAGACTGCCGCGATGCTCACGCGCGCCGATCCCAGCCAAATGAGCAGCAGGACCACCACGCAGGCAACCGGCGTCGCCTTAACAAACGAAAGCGCCGGAGCAACCAGGTGCGCAAACGCCCGCGAACGTGACGAAATCCCGGCCAGCACGCCACCACACACCGCGGCAAGCGCCAGCCCGCCCAATATCCGCGCGCCCGAGCCCGCCAAAATCGCCCAGGTACCGCCATCGCACACCAGGCGCAGCAGCGCCACCACAACAGCACCCGGCCCCGGCAAGATCAGTGGCTGCGCCACAAGACCCGCTACCAGCACCCACACGGCAAGCCAAAAGGCGGCGACGGCACCTGCTGCCGCCACCGCCTTCATACGCTCTGCCATTTGTCGAGCAAACGCACGCACGGGCTACTCCATGTAGTAGAAATCATCAGCCGGAAGCTTGCCGCCCACGGCGCTCGCATCCGCATCGGCCAGCACCTGCAGGTACCCACCGAGCGCCGCCTTCATATCCTTCCCCGTCTGGCACACAAGCATGCACCCGGGAATCGCCTTTTCGGCAATCGTCGCGTTATCCACGATGCCCGCATCGACCACGGCCTGCGCCCAGTCCGCCGGCGCCGCGTTCACGGCCTCAACGCTCGCAACATGGCAGCTCAGGAATTCCGCCACGGCCTTGGGATGCTCCTCGGCAAAGGCACGGCGCACCACGGTCACGCCCGTCAGCAAGCGCGAACCCGTGTCACCCGCCAGCTCATCCCACACATCAGTCAGATTTACCGGCGCCGACAGCTTGCCTTCGCTCTTGGCGATGGCAGCGGTCTTGAACGGCTCGGGCAGCACGCCCACGGCAGACGGATCGGCAAGCAGCGCCGACAGCACCTCGGTGGGCTCGCTCTTAAACTCGAGCGCCACCTGACCGGCCAAGCCCGCGCGCTCCAGCAGGTAGTTCATGACGTACTCCGGCGTGGTGCCCTTGCCCGTCATATAGACGGTATGGCCCGCCAGATCGCCAAACGAGGCCACACTCGCGTCGCCCGTCACCACGTTCAGCACGCCCAGCGTGTTGATGTCGATGACCTGCACCGCGCCCTCGGTCTTGTTGTAGAGCACGCTCGCCACGTTGGCGGGCACCAGGGCGATATCGATATCGCCCTGAATGACCTTGGGCACAATCTCGTCGGCGGCAGTGTTGATCGCAAAGTCGAACTCATTGTCCGTCTCGCCATCGGCTGCCTGGTCCATAAACTGCACCAGACCGATCGACGTCGGACCCTTGAGCGAGGCGACGTGCACCTCGACCGGCTCTGCGGCAGCACCGGCGCCGTCCGTGGCAACCGAGCCCGCGGCGGACCCGGCACCGGCAGCCCCGCCGCCACAGCCCGCGAGCGCAAGTGACAGGGCGCCCGCGGCGAGCGCCGAGGCAAACCCCCGGCGCGACATCTCAACATCAAACGCGCGCATCGCTAGCATGTCCCCTCGTTAGGCATCGACCAGGCATGATGGTCGGTATGCAGCAACTCCTCGGCCAGCGGCGAGAGCGGCGCGCCCAAAAACTCGCGGTAGCACGCCTGGACATCGGGATTCTCGTGCGAGAAACGAATGTCCGCCTTCGCATCCAGGCTCCACAGCACCTGGCCACGCTCAGCCGCCAGCTCGCAGCCGTCGTGGATGGGCTGACCGCCGCCACCGACGCAGCCGCCCGGGCACGCCATGACCTCAACAAAGTCATATCTCACACGGCCGTCGCGAATCGCGTCGAGCAGACGGGCGGCGTTGCCCAGCCCGTGCGCCACGGCGACGCGCACCTTGGTACCGTCGATATCGGCCACGGCCTCCTTCCAGCCCTCGAGTCCGCGCACGTCAGTGAAGAAGTCGGCATCCGGGTTCTTGCCCGTCACCAGGTAATATGCCGAGCGCACGGCGGCCTCCATCACGCCGCCCGTGGCGCCAAAGATCACACCCGCGCCCGTGCCAAAGCCCAACGGCGTATCGAGCGGCTCCTCGACCAGCGTGTCAACGCTCACGTGGCTCGCGCGGATCATGCGCACCATCTCGCGCACCGTCAGCGCAACGTCCACGTCGGGCGCGCCGCCCTCGCCCATCATGCTCGGCAGCGCACACTCGGCCTTCTTGGCCGTGCATGGCATAACGGACACCACGAACAGACGCTCGGGCTCCACGCCCAGCACCTTGGCGTAGTAGGTCTTGGCGATAGCGCCGAACATCTGCTGCGGCGACTTTGACGTGGACAGGCTGTCGACAAACTCGGGGTAACGTGCCTTCACAAAGCGCACCCAGCCCGGGCAGCAGCTCGTAAACATGGGCCAGCCGCGGCTGTCGCCCTCACCCTTAGCGGCGGCGCCCAGGCGCTCGAGCAGCTCGGAGCCCTCCTCCATAATGGTGAGGTCAGCCGAGAAATCGGTATCGAACACATACTCAAAGCCTACGCGGCGCAGCGCGCAAGCCAGACGCTCGACGGTTGCCTCCTCGCGCGGAATGCCGAGCTCCTCGCCCCAAGCACTACGCACGGCCGGCGCGATCTGCACCAGCACGATCTTGTCGGGATTAGCGAGCGCGTCAAACACGGTCTCGGTGTCGTCGCGCTCGCGCAGCGCGCCCGTCGGGCAATGCGTGATGCACTGGCCGCACGCGACGCAATCGGTCTTGCCGATCGGCACGCGCCCGCGGGTGCCCACGGCGGTATGCGTGGCGCGGTTGGTCAGGTCCCAAATCCCTAGGCCCTGTACGCTCTCGCACACCTTGATGCAGCGCATGCATTTAATGCACTTGTCGTTTTCGCGGATGATGGGGAAATCGAAATCCCAGCCCTCGCCCGCCAAATGCCTTTGATACGGCAGATAGAAAATGCCCAGGTCGTTGGCAATGGTCTGCAGGTTGCAGTTACCGCTGCGCACACAGCTCGTGCAGCGTGAATCGTGCTGCGAAAGCAGCAGCTGCACGTTGGTGCGGCGCGCCTCGCGGGCCTTGGGGCTGTTGGTGTGGACCACCATGCCATCGAGCACGTAGTTGTTGCAGGCGGCAACCAGCTGGTCGCAGCCCTCAACCTCGACCACGCACACGCGGCAGCCGCCGATCTCGTTCAGATCGCGCAGGTAGCACAGGGTGGGAATCTGGATGCCGACGGACTTGGCCGCGTCCAGGATCGTGGTGTGCTCGGGCACCACGACCTCGCAATTATCGATAGTGAGCTTGACCATATTGAGTGCTCCGCTTTCGGTGTTATCGCTGACAGTGGGGTTGTTGAGCTCTACCATTCCAGGTTCCTCCCTCCGCGGAACGCGCCAAAACCAAAGTGGTCGCAACGCAGGCAGCGGCTTGCCTCCTGGCGCGCCTCCTCCTCGGTAAGGCCCTGCTCGACCAGATTCCAATCGTGAATACGCTCGCCGGCCTCGCGCTCACCCAGCTCGCAGCGGCCGCACTCGTGCTTGCCCTTAAACTGAACGGTCGGCAGCTCCACGTCGAGCTTGATCTTGTGGTCGAAGCCCAGATAGCGGTCGATGTTTGCCGAAGCCACGCGGCCGGCGTTGATGGCACGGATGACGGTGGCGGGGCCGGTCTGGCAGTCGCCGCCGCTAAAGAGGCCATCGAAGTTGGGCACGGCACCGTCCGAGTCGGTGACCACGCAACCCCACTTGCAGGCGATGCCCATGTCCTCAAACGGCTTGGAATCGATGTCCTGGCCAATGGCGACAAACACGCGCTCGCAGGGGATGACGCGCTCGGGCGTAGCGGCGGCACGCGGAGCCGGACGACCGCGGCGGGGCTCGCCGATAATCTGCGGTTGCACGCGCAGGCCGCTCACGCGACCATCTTCGCCCGTCTCGATGGCGAGCGGCGCCGTGAGCTCCAGAACCTCGCAACCCTCGGCCTGGGCGCCGGCAATCTCGGCGTCCTGGGCCGTCATATCGCAGATGCGACGGCGGTAGACGATGCTCACCTTTTCGGCACCGCAGCGCACGGCAGAGCGCGCCACGTCCATGGCCACGTTGCCGCCGCCGATGACGCACACGCGCTGGCCGCTCAGGTCGGGCAGCTCGTCGTCTCCGATGGCGCGCAGCATCTTGACGGCCGACTCCACGCCGGGCGCCTCTTCACCCGGAAGGCCGAGCTTCTTGTCGCTATGGGCACCGATGGCCAGGTAGACGGCATCGAACTCGTCGCGCAGGCGAGCGAGCTCCTCGCCGTTCACGGAGTGATCGAGCTCAACGTCGATGCCGGCGCTCAAGATCCAGTCGATCTCGGCCTGCAGGCGCTCGCGCGGCAGACGATAGCTGGGGATGCCGTAGCGCAGCATGCCGCCCAAGTGGTGGCGCTGCTCAAAAATGGTCACCTTGTGGCCCATCACGGCCAGGTAGTAGGCACAGGAAAGGCCAGCCGGGCCGCCGCCGATCACGGAGACGCGCTTATCGGTGTTGTCGGCCACGCTGGGCTTGTAATCGTTGAGGTCGCTGTGCTCAACGGCAAAACGCTTGAGGGCGAGGATGTTCATGGGATCGTCGACCATGCCGCGACGGCAGTGCATCTCGCAGGGATGCTCGCACACCAAACCGCAGACGAGCGGCAGCGGGTTGTTCTTGCGGATGACCTTGACGGCATCGGCATAGCGGCCGGCCTCGACCAACGAAATGTAACCGGGAATGTCGACGTGCGCCGGGCAGCCCGAGACGCACGGGACGCGGGCCTCGCGGTCAAAGCCACAGGAGTGCTCGCGGATGTGGTGCTCAAAGTCGTCGCGGAAACCGCGGATAGCCGTAAGCGCCATGGCGCCGGCCTCGTAACCGATGGCGCAATCGCTCGAAAGATAGATGGTGCGGGCGGTGCGCTCGATCAGATTGAGCGTGGACTCGTCGGCGCGGCCCTCGAGCACATCGGCGAGCAGATCGCTCAGCGCGCTCAGGCCCACGCGGCAGGGCGTGCACTTGCCGCAGCTCTGGGTGGAGCACAGGTTGACGAGCGCTGCCGTAAACTCAACGGGACACGGGGCGAGCGAACTCACCGCCAGACGACGTCCGAGCGCATCGTGCAGGTCGTCCATGACGGCCTGAGCGTGGCTGCGTTCCATTACGTGCAGTCGAGCCATAAGATCCCCTCTCACATGGCAGCCCGGAGGCGAGGCCGGGCGAAATTGCTACACGCACAACACTGACCTAAAAAGTTGTGAGGTCTCCATACGGTTCGGCAGGCGGTATAAAATGTCACCCTCAGCGGTGAAATAGAACATTACCGCAGATAAATGCCATATTTGATAAAACGCGTTACCAAATTGCAATATTCAATGTGAAAAAGAGCGCCTTACTATTTTTCCTTTTTGATCCGTTTTCCTCCGTCTCCTTCGGATCACATGATCCCTTGGGAACGGAGGAAAACGGATCGTTTTTGGTGCAAAAGGGCCAGGTTTGTTTGCACCAATCTCACTTGCGCTAGATGAAGAGCTCGCATTCCTTCCGCGCGACGCAAACCTTGCTCAGCATCTGGGAAACAGCGGATAGTTTGTTGGAATCAAGCTTGCGAGCACCTCGCGGACATACGGCGATGCAGCGCATGCAGGAGATGCACGCCTCGCCAGCTGCTCGTTTGGGGTCACTCTTGTCGATAGCGCAAACGGGGCACGCCGCGGCGCATGCACCGCAGGAGACACAATCCTCTGTTGCCTCGGGTGCCATGCGGTGACCTCCGGCTTGTTTATAAGGACGATTGCCGGGGATAGAGGGCCCGGACGCATCCTCAGCCAACAGCTTTTGCTGAATTTGCTGCGCAAACTCTGCGAGCTGCGCCGCATCCTGCGCATCCGGTCGCCCAGCAGCAAACTGACGAGCAACGGAATGCTCAGCAATAGCAGAAACCGCTGCAACAACCCTAAATACGGCGCGCTTCGCAACGTCCTCCAGCTCTACGAGCGTGTCCTCAAACGCGCGGTTTCCGTATACGCAAACCAAAACAGCCCGAGCCCCGTTGCCGCGCACCATGCCCAACCGGTCAGCCACCACAGCCGGGATTCTACCGGCATACGCCGGCACAGAGATTACGGCCACGTCGTCCTCAGTCATCGAGACAGCGCTGAAATCTAGCCCGCTATCGGCCAGATCGACGGTAACGGTATTCTTGCCCAGTGCCCCGGCCACAAGGCCAGACACCTTCCGCGTTCCACCCGTCGGACTAAACACAATTTCGAATACGCTCATCGAGGCACCCTCCCCTACGCCTGGCAACGCGTCAAGCCGCTTTCACATCCAGCCAGAGTATACGGCGCATGGGATCCCCGTTTTGGTGCACCAAGCACCCCAATGCACCCACCCTACGCTGTCTGCCTCTTCGTTTTGTATAAATTACGGTACAGATTGTATATATTTACGGGATACCGCCGTGTTCTCCCGAGGTACCCCATCCTGGCCCGTGCAAAAAACGGAGTATTCTGCAACGTGACCGCGCCAGCAATACCCCGAGCGGGCAAACCTTTAGGGCGCTGCGTCATTTTGGGTTCCGACATGACGAGAATGACGCGCCCCTGCTCCGGAAAACGACGAAATCTGACTCAGAACGCTCGCTAGGGATATCCGAAAGCCACCGTTGGCGACGTCAAATCATATGCAGACAACTCGAACTGCAGAATACTCCAAAAAATGCACGGCGCACCCCATGGGACCCATTGCCGCATGGTAGGAAACAGGCCCACGGCATCCTCTAGATGCATTCCCGAGGAAATCACATTTGAACTAGCGATCGGATACGGCAAACAAAAAGGGCCCCGAGCGTAGTTGCTCGGGGCCCTTGGTTCACCTCGCTCTAGCGGGCGATGCGTATGTTACTTGCGCTTGCCGCCGCCGTCACCGGGGCGACGGGAGCTGCCGCCGCGCTTGCCGCCACGACTATTGCCATAGCTACCACGATTATCGCGACCACCGGCACGGCCGCCGCGGGAGCCGGCCTGGTTGCCGCCACGCCCGCCACGATAGCCGCCACGACGCTCCTCGCGGGTATCGTCGTAGTTGCGCCAGTCATCGCGACGATCGCGGCTGGCACGCGGATCGCGGCGATCGCGCGACTCGTTAGAGCGGCCAGCACCGCTGCGGCTGCCATTGCCACGAGTGCCCTCGCGATGCTCGCCGCCACGGCCACCGCGCTCATCAAAGCGCTTGCCGCCACGGGACTCGCCGCCGCGAGTACCACGCTCGCCACGCGAACCGCGGCCCTCGCCGCCACGGCGCTCATCACGGCCGCCGCGCTCGCCATCGCGACCGGAACGACGACGATCGCCCGAACCACGCTTGCCGCCACGCGAGCCACGGCCCTCGTCCTCGCGCTCAACACGGCGACGACCGCCGCGGTCCTCGTCCTCGCGGCGACGGCGATGCGCCTCGCCCTGGAACTGCTTGGCACGGCGCTCGGCACGGTTGCCGCGCGGGGCCTGCTCAACGACACCAGCACCGCCGCGCTCCTCGGCAGCCACCTCGCGGGCCACGCTCTCCACAGCCTCGTCCACGCGAGCCTGAACGCCCTCGCGCACGCGGGTCTTGCCGCCGCGCTTGGGACGGCTCGGACGCTCACCGTCGCCGCGACGCTCGTCTCGACCGCGGTTGGAACGACCGGCCACATCACCGTAATCGTCGCCGTTGCGTTTGCCGTCGCGACGCGCCTGCTCAAGCTTCTTCTTGCTCTTGGACTTGCCGCGCTTGGTCTTCTTCTTCACCTTAAAGGCCGCAGGATCGCGCTCGGGGTCAACCGCGGGCGGATTGGGGCCCACATGCAGGTCGCCGGCCTCGTAGATGTCGGCGGTCTTGTCCATGAGCTTCTCGATCTCGTAGAACTCATCGACATCCTGCTCGGTCACAAACGTGATGGCCCAGCCCAGCTCGCCGGCGCGGCCCGTACGGCCAATACGGTGGATGTAGTCGGTCGGCTCGGCCGGCACGTCAAAGTTCACGACGTAGCGCACGTCGCTGATGTCGATGCCGCGGGCGAGCACGTCGGTTGCCACCAACACGTCGACGGTACCGTCGCGGAAGGCCGAAAGGGCACGCTCGCGCTGAGCCTGGCTGCGGTTGCCGTGAATCGCGGCGGCCTTGATGCCCTTGCGCTCCAGACGACGGCAGCAGCTGTCGGCGCGGTGCTTGGTGCGCATAAAGACGATGGTGCGCTCCGGGCCCTCCTTCTTGAGGAACTCGGGCAGCAGATTGTTCTTGGCCTCGATGGACACCGGGAATACAAACTGGTCGACGGTGTCGGCGGTCGACGTGGCGGGCGCGATCTCCACGCGTGCCGGGTCGCTCACCAGGTCGGTGATCTCGCCCACGGCCTCCTCGTCGAGCGTCGCCGAGAACAGCAGCGTCTGACGCTCGGCCGGCGTCTCGCGCACAATGCGGCGGACGGCGGGCAAAAAGCCCATGTCGAGCATGCGGTCGGCCTCGTCCAGCACCAGCACCTTGACCTCGTCCAGGTGGCAGGCGCCCTGCTCGATCAGGTCAACCAGACGGCCCGGCGTAGCGACCAGGATGTCACAGCCGTACTTGAGCGCCGCGGTCTGCGGCTTGTAGCTCACGCCGCCCACGACGGTCACGGCGACATGGCCAGTGACGTCGGCAATCTTGCTCGCGACCTCGTCGATCTGCTGGGCAAGCTCGCGCGTGGGGGTGATGACGAGCATCACGGGGCCGCGGCCGTTGTCCTCGGGCTTCTTGGCACCGCGACGGCGGTTGCGGCCGCCGCGCTCGCGCACGGGCTTGGGCGGAGCGATGTGCTCCAGATTGTTCATGGTCGGCAGCAAAAAGGCGGCCGTCTTGCCGGTGCCGGTCTGGGCGGCGGCAAGCAGGTCGCGGCCCTCGAGCACCACGGGGATGGAGCCGGCCTGAACGGGCGTGGGCGCCGTGTAGCCCAGGTTCTCGATAGCACGAAGCATCTCGTCGGAAAGCCCCAGCTCGTCAAAGGCGGGCAGGCTCTCGGTAGCGGACTCGACGGCCTGGGCAGCATTGGCCTCATCGGCGGCATCGAAGGCAGCCTGGGTCATGGCCTCGCGGGTCTCGTCCAGAATCTCGGCGTCCGTGACGTCGGATACAGAATTACGCATATGTCGTTGTTCCTTATCTGCACGCGTTATGGGCACGGCATGCGGCCGCGCGGGCGTGCTTGGTAGTGCGCTAATACATACAAAAACGGGTGCGCACAGAGAGGACGTTGCTCAGCACGCTGGCGATCGCTTTGGCAGCCCTATCACGCGCCGTCCAGACGCAGCAGCTCTAAGCGATGGAGCAGATTCGCCGCCGGTTAGTATACCCGTGCTTCGCATGCCCCCACGTAAACCACAGATGACGAGGCGGACGGGGCGGGCCTGGCTGATTGTCTCAATCTGTAACATCTACAGGGCAAATCTTCCTCTACGTGTTACAGATCGAGACAAACGGTCGACACGGCTCACAAACGTCTCAATCTGTAACAGTTAACGAGTAAAATCGGCCCTAATTGTTATAGATCAAGACAGAGGGGGATTTCCGTTCAATCCAAACCAAATCTCTCGCTCTTCCTGCAATTTCGAACATGTGGCCTATAATGTTGCTTTGGTTACACTATTTATTGTGCAGCCATTTAATACGTCGCCCACCGGGGCCATTAATTCCTATCGCCATATTGGCTAGGAAGCAATCAAAGGAGGTATCCGTGGCAGCAGAGACGCCTTGCTCGGTCCTCTATAACGATATTCGCTCGTTCGGCGGTCTTAAACATCTCGAGATCGCCCGAATGCTTATCAACGGAAACTCTTATCTCGGCAGTACCCTGCTCGAGAAATGCTCTTCCAACCGCTCGTATCTCACCCGTTACATCGTCCATCGCAAGCCTGACCAGTGCGCGCCCGCCATCTACAGCGACTTTACCGTCACCACGCTCAACCTTTCCTCGGCAATCTGCAGCAAGCTCGGCGGCGGCGAGTCCGCCTATCGGGCAATCGCCGAGCACTATCGCGGTCCGGCCGCCAACGAAATGATGTCGGCTCTCGCCAGCTACAAGCTGGACAGCCGCCTGTATGCAAATGCCCTCAATCGCATCGACAACTTTGACGGCAATGCCGTGCGCGAGAAAAGCACGCTTTACCTTATGCTCTTTGTGGCAACGGGGGCGCTCGCCGATCCCGTTCAGGGCGTGGCCACCGTCGAGCGCTTTTGCGACAGCAAGACGGGCGGGCACTTTGGCACCACCGAAACTACCGTCGGACGTGGCTTTATGAGCAGCCTGGAGCAGCCGCGCACCGTCGCCCCCAACCTCGGTCTGCTCAGAACCCATGCCGACAACTGCGCCGACATGCAAATCCATCCCCTCACACGCAATCCGCGCGGCACCGTGATTGGTTCTTTGCCCAAAACCTCGCCCAGCATCACCGATGTAGGCGCCGACGCCTCGCGCGAGCATCTTCGTATTTGGCTCGAGGGTGAGCACTGGTACGCCCAGGGCCTTGGATCGACCAACGGCACAGTGCTCGAATCGGGCGCGGGCGACGGCGATATTGTGATTGAGCCGCCGCGCGACCAACGCGAGCCCGGCAAAGTCTATCCCCCCGTGGAAATCGCCAACAGCGACAGGCTCCATCTGGGTCTCTACACGACATTCCTTGTCATTGTGGACTAGCACGGACAGCGATCGGAAGACGGTCGCCGTCCGTCTTTCGTCTTCTACCTTCTGCGTCGTAAACGACAATACTCAGCGGTACACGTGAGCAGTGCGGCTATCATGGTATTTTACCGATATCCGCACTGCTCACGTGTACGCGCGGCAACCCATGCCAGACAAAGGAACGCCATGGATACTACCGATAGCGCCTATGGCGACAAACTCATCCGTCTCGATACGTTCGATACCGCCGTGGCGGTCGACCCCAGCGCCGAGGACGACGCCAAGCGTCGGTTTATGACGCTTATTCTCCAGACGGCCCACCGCAACAACGGCAACATCGGGCACGTGCTGCGCGCGACCAACACGAGCGGCGAGGTCTTTGCCGTCAAGCTACTCAAGGACAACGCCATCCTTTCCGGCCAAGCCCCCGACCGCTCCGCCGAGCAATCGGCCGCGCACCTGGCCAACACCGCTGCGCTGTTCGAGGAGTACCGTCATCTGTGTACCGTCTCGCACCTGCGCGGATTTCCGCGCGTCTATGGCTACGGATCGTGCGAGGACGACCCGCTCATCCTCATGGAGTGGGTCGAGGGCACCTCACTCAAGCAGGCGCTGCCCCTGCTTCCGCACGACGCCTCGGGCGGGCTGACCACCCAGATGGTCGCCGCCGTCGGAAACGCCGTGCTTCGTGCGCTCTTGATGACCCAAGGCCTCGTGAATCCGGTCATCCATCGCGACCTGTCGCCTGCCAATATCATGTTCAGCACCACCAGCCGAACGCTCGAGCAGCAGATTGCCGATTGCTCCTTTGACCCCTGCCTCATCGACATGGGCTCCGCGACCATGGCTCTCGGCGACGACACGATCACCCGGCGCGCCGACATCTGGCGCTTTGCCACGCCCGCATACGCCGCGCCCGAGATGCTCACGCAGGATATCGAAGGCATCGCGGCCCTTCGCCGTTCGCCGGCAATCGACGTCTATGCGCTTTCGAGCATTCTGTACCAGCTCTACAGCGGTCGCAAACCGTTTGACTTTGAGTCGACGGACGCCGCTGCAACCGGCTCGTTCTATCTCGTAAAGACCAAGACCAAGCCGGCGCCGCTCGAGCCGCGCTGCGAGGGCGATGAAGCGCTCGTCCAAATCATCATGAAGGGTCTCTCAGTCGAGCAGTGCGATCGTCCCACCGAGCAGCAGATGCTCGAGGTGCTCTCGGCATACCTCACCGACGCCGAATCCGAAGGCCGCGAAGGTGCAGGAGACGAGGCCGCAATTGATATCGATTCTGGCACGCACCTTAAGGTCGACGTCGCCGGCGAGCGCGCGCGAGAGATCCTGGAGCAGGCCCGGAACGATGCCATGACCCGCCGTCGCTTTATTATCGGCGGCGTCGCTGCAGTCGTTGCGGGGCTCGGCGTCATTGGCGCGGCAACCCATGGCTTTGGCATCCCCGACTACCTCGATGGCATCCGCGGTTCACTTGACGACTACACCTGGGATCAGCTGCAGGAGATTTCGCTCAAGATTAAGGCCGCCGAGACCCGTAGCGAGGCACGCGAGATTGCCAAGCGCTATCACCTGCTCGATGCCGATGGGCGTATCCCCTATCCGTGTACCAAGCGTGTCACGCTCACCAACGGGCTGCAGGTTGGCGCGCAGCTTGTGGGCATCCGCCACGATGAACTTCTGGACGGGACGGGCAAGGCCGGACTGACGTTTTTGTTCGATGCGGGTATTGCCGAGCGCAACGCTGCGGCTGAACCGCCGAGCGCCGGCTGGGCAGATTGCGAGTTGCGAGAATGGCTCGACGGCGACGGCCTTAAGCTGCTGCCCAACGAGTTGCGCGCACTCATCAAATCTGTCAAAAAGATCTCGAATAACGCTGGCGCCGCCAACAGTGCATCGTGCCTGAGCAAGTTGCCCGCAACCCTTTGGCTGCCCGCCATGGTCGAGCTGTGCGGTACGCAACCGCCCGATTCGTTTGCCGAGGGCTATCACTACCTGGCAGACATCTACAACGGCGAGGGCAAGGAGTATCAGCTCTTCCGCGAGCTCAAGGTGAGCCCGTATTCCACGAACGAGACAATGGTCCGCCAGTGGAAGGGCAAGGACACCTGCTGGTGGGAGCACACGGTGAGCCCCGACTCATCGGAGACCGAAGGCACGCTCTACATAAACCGTGTGGGCCACGACGGCGACGTCTTTACGTACGCAACGCCTGCGGACAAGCCAAACAAACGAACCTGTGTGATCCCCGGGTTCTGCATCTAGGCGGCGGGCGTCTTGCCGTGACGGGACCCCTCCCCGGCAATTGTCTCGATCTGTAACAGTTAGAGGTCATTTTCCCTGCTAGATGTTACAGATTGAGATGATTGGTTGGGACGGTCCATCGGCCAACCATCCATCCTCATCTGTAACGAAATCTCATATATTATTTCTGTACTGGACACCCCCAGGGGGTATGGGTGTATAGTATCGGATGGTTAACATTTCCGACACTACGTCACAGAAAGGAGAAGCCATGGCTCAAGATAAGTTCGACGTGGGCGGCATGACATGCGCCGCCTGCCAGGCGCACGTGGACCGTGCCGTGAGCAAGCTCGACGGCGTCCAAAGCGTCGCGGTCAATCTGCTCGCCGGCTCTATGCTGGTGGACTACGACCCTGCGCAGGTCTCCCCCGACGACATCTGCACCGCTGTCGACCGCGCGGGCTACTCGGCCTCGCCCATCAGCACGGGCACCGACGCTGTCCAAAGCGGAAGTGCGCAAGCCAGGTCCGGCGCCGCCCATATGGAGTCGCCGACCAAAAAGTTGGAGGCCGCCGCCTCTGCCATGCGCACCCGCCTCATCGTCTCGATCGTATTCCTCATCCCACTGTTCTACATAGGCATGGGGCACATGCTCGGCTGGCCGCTGCCCGGCATCTTCACCGACCACACCCACAGCATGACGCTCGCGCTCACCGAGCTCGTCCTGCTCATTCCCATCGTCTACGTCAACGACGCGTACTTTATCAACGGGTTTAAATCACTCGCGCACGGCGCGCCTACCATGGACGCCCTTATTGCCGTGGGCGCCACCGCCTCCATCGCCTGGTCGCTCTACGCCATGTTTATCATGGCCGACCAGCTAGCCGCGGGTCAGGTCCACGAGGCCATGATGACGGGCATGGACAATCTGTATTTTGAGAGCGCCGGCACCATCCTGTCGCTCGTCACCGTAGGCAAATACCTCGAGACGCGCAGCAAGTCCAAGACCGGCGGCGCCATCGAGGCGCTCATCGACCTAGCGCCCAAGACCGCGACCGTCGTGGCAGAGGACGGCACCGAGGCCACCGTCGACGTCGATGCCATTCTGCCCGGCCAGGTGCTGCGTGTGCGCCCCGGCGAGTCCATCCCTGTCGACGGCGTGGTACTCGAGGGCGCTTCGGCCGTGGACGAAAGTGCACTGACCGGCGAGTCCATCCCCGTGGAGAAGACCGCCGGCGACACCGTCAACGCCGCCACTGTCAACCGCACCGGCTCGTTTACCTTCCGTGCCACACGCGTGGGCGCCGACACGTCGCTCGCCAAGATTATCCAGCTCGTCGAGGACGCCAACGCCACCGAGGCGCCCATCGCCCGCATGGCTGACAAGGTCGCCGGCGTGTTCGTGCCCGTGGTGTTCATGATCTCGGCCGTGACCTTCGTGGTGTGGACGGCACTGACCGGAAGCGTGAACGAAGCGCTCACCTCCGCCGTCGCCGTGCTGGTGATCAGCTGCCCGTGCGCGCTGGGCCTGGCCACGCCCGTCGCCATTATGGTCGGCACCGGCAAGGGCGCCGAAATGGGCATTCTGTTTAAGAGCGCCGAGGCGCTGGAGAACCTACGCAGCGTGGGCACCGTGGTGCTCGACAAGACGGGCACCGTCACCCGCGGCAAGCCGGCTGTGACCGATATCACGGTAGCCACGCGCGCTGACGGCTCGCCCGCCATGAGCGAAAAGGCGTTGCTCAAGCTGGCCGCTGCGCTGGAGCGCTCAAGCGAGCACCCGCTGGCCGAGGCGATTATGGCCGAGTGCGAGGCGCGCGGAATCGTCGCACGCATGGTCGAGGACTTTACCGCCGTGCCCGGGCGAGGCGTTACGGCACGCGAGGGGCAGAATGTCATCGCCGCCGGCAACGTGCGTCTGATGGACGAGCTGGGCGTGAAGGTTCCCGCCGGCCTTGCCGAACAGTTCGCGGCCGAGGGCAAGACGCCGCTGTTCTTTGCCAAGAACAGCGAGCTTGTCGGTACCATCGCCGTGGCGGACGAGGTCAAGGAGACGAGCGCCGGGGCCATCGCCGCACTGCGCTCGCTTGGCGTCGACGTGCGCATGCTCACCGGCGACAACCGCGTGACGGCCGAGGCCATCGCCCGCCGCGTGGGGCTGAGCAGCGAACAGGTCATCGCCGACGTCCTCCCTGCCGACAAGGAGCGCCACGTCCGCGAGCTGCAGGATGTGGGCGGCAAGGTCGCCATGGTAGGCGACGGCATCAACGACTCCCCCGCCCTGGCGCGCGCCGACGTGGGCCTTGCTATCGGCACCGGCGCCGACATCGCCAAGGAGGGCGCCGACGTGGTTCTCATGCGCAGCGACCTCATGGACGTCGCCCGCGCCATCGAGCTTTCGCGCGCCACGATCCGCAACATCAAGCAGGACCTGTTCTGGGCACTGTTCTACAACGGCATCGGCATTCCGCTGGCGGCGGGCGTGTTCTTCCCGCTCACCGGATGGCAGCTCTCGCCGATGTTTGGCGCCGCGGCCATGAGCCTGTCGAGTGTCTGCGTCGTAAGCAATGCGCTGCGCTTAAAATCCTTTAAGCCAAAAGTGGCAAAATAAGCTCACCATTAAGTCCATTTAGAACGGGTTTTCCAGGTGCCCGAGATTGACCTGAAAGAGGAGCGACGCGTACTTTGGTACGCGAGCGACGGCTTGAAGGTCAAGGTCGGGTGCCTGGGAAAGCCGACACAACAGGGAGGAATACCCATGCGATACACAATCAAGACTTCCGGCCTCATGTGCGGCCACTGCGACGCTACTGTCGAGACGGCACTGCTCAACGTTGCCGGCGTGACCGACGCCGACGCCGATCACGAGACCCAGACCGTCCAGGTTGAGTGCGCCGACACCGTAACCGCCGAGCAACTCGCCGCCGCTGTCGAGGCCGCGGGCGAGAAATTCCACGCCCTGTCTGTGACCGCCGCATAGCAGTCGCTGCCTACTGAATCCTCAGAAGTTGCGGTGGAATACGGACTGTTGTGCCGCCCTAGGCCTTTAAACGGTCCGTATTTCACCGCAACTGACGGGGGCATCCGGAAGATCGACCAGAAACGAGGACCCGCCATGATGGCAGACCATAAATCGGTGACCCGCATGCTCAAGACGGCACGCGGCCAGATCGACGGCATTCTGCGGATGGTCGATGAGGACCGTTACTGCGTCGACATCTCCACGCAGCTCATGGCCACGCAGGCGCTTATCGCCCGCATCAACGCCGATGTGTTGAAGGCACACATCGAGGGCTGCGTCGCCTCGGCCATCGAATCGGGCGACGAGGAGCTCAAAGCCGCCAAGCTCGCCGAGATAGAGCGCGTCGTCGACAAGCTCGCCAAGTAATTGGGGCATTGGGGACAGGTACGTTTGCACCACCTTGGTGCAGATTAACCTGTCCCCAATGCACCAAAAGGGGTATAAAAGCGTGCAGCACAGCGAAATGAAAGGCAGTTCTGCATGAATGACTTTATGAAGGGTCGCAACGGCGCCGACGAGCTCACCATCGTGATGGGCTTTGCTGGAATCGTCATCGCGATGATCGGATCGATGGCCCGTATTCAGTGGCTCAGCTGGATCGCCATCGCCGTTATCGTGATTGGCGTGCTGCGCGGCCTGTCCAAAAACATCGACGCGCGCCGCAAGGAGAACGACGCCTTTGTTACGGCGACCGCAAACGTCCCCGGCCTAGGCAAGTTCGTCGCTAGCTTGGGCGGCGGGACTGCGGCCGCAAACGCTTCGCGTGCCGCTGGTACCAGCAAGGAGGACTTTGAGCGCGCCAAGCGAACGGCCAAGAAGATGTGGAAGGGTCGCAAGACCACGGCCTACCTCAAGTGCCCCAACTGCGGCCAGATGCTGTCCGTCCCCAAGGGCAAGGGCAAGATCCGCGTCACCTGCCCCAAGTGCCACGCCAAGATGGAGACGCGCTCCTAGCCGCTACACCATAGGACAAAATAAAAGCCGAGGCCTCGCGTTGAGACCTCGGCTTTTTGCATATGGCGGCAAGATTCGACGAGCCGGCTGTCCCCTGTCACACCAGCGCTTACGCTACGCCATCGCGGGCAAGCTCCTCAGCCAGCGCTTCGGCTGGCATGGCCATAATCGCGTCGAGCTCGGCATCCACCTCGGGGATGCGCTTCACCTTGAGTTTGCACACCAGATCGCCGCGACACATCACGTGCATCGGCTCACGCAGAGCGCACAGGTCATCGAGCGGGTTCTCGCGCGTCACCAAGATATCGGCGGCCTTGCCGCACTCGATCGTGCCAGTCTCGCCGTCCAGCCCCAGCAGCTCGGCGTTGACTTGCGTAGCCGTATGCAGTGCGAAGGCGTTGCTCACGCCGACATACTTGGCAAAATAGGCCACCTCACGCCACATGTCGTACTGCGTCACGAACGGGCAGCTCGAGTCCGTGCCCAGGCCCACCTTAACGCCAGCTTCCAGTGCGGCACGGGCGCTCTCGATAATGCCCGAGCACACGATATCGCCGTTCTTCTTTTGCGTATCGGTCGAATGGGTCTTTTTCGGGTCGAGCAATACAAACGGCAGCGCCGGGCTGATAGTGCAGGTAACACTGGGCGCACGCCCCTCGAGTTGCGTGCCCGCGGCGCCACGGTACAGCTCCAGAATCTCGGGCGTCAACGGAGCGCCGTGCTCAATCGTGTCAACGCCGGCCTCAAGCGCGGCCTTCACGCCCTCGGTACTCTCGACATGGGCCATAACCGGCAGGCTCACCTCGTGCGCAGCCTTGCACGCCGCCGCGGCAACCTCCACGGGCATACGCAACACGCCCGGCTCGCCCACCTCGGTAGCGTCGAACACGCCGCCCGTCACGAACAGCTTAATGACGTCGGCACCACGCGCATACAGGTCGCGCACCTGTTCGGCTGCCTCGGCGGGACTGTTGGCCACCTGGGCGAACAAGCCCGCACCATGGCCGCCCGGCACCGTGACGCCCGTTCCCGGCGCCACCAGGCGAGGACCTTGATACTTGCCGGCATCGATAGCATCGCGCACGGCCAGATCGGCAAACAGCGGGTCGCCCGCGCCGCGCACCGTGGTCACGCCGCTTGCCAGCTGCTGCTGAGCGCTGCCCTTGAGGATATGGCGCACGATGGCGCGCCCCACGGGATTATCGAGCTTCTTCATCAGCGCGCCCGCATCGCCCGCCGAAACCGGTTTGCCCGAACCGCACAGATGCACATGCATATTGATGAGGCCCGGCATGAGATACGCCCCTGCCAGGTCGATGACCTCGGCGCCCGCCGGCGCCTGCGCCACAGCACTCGGCCCCATCCATGTGATGACACCG
>CALINZ010000132.1 GCA_938045085.1 uncultured Collinsella sp.
GTGTCCTCATAGTCCTTGCCGTAGGTGTCCAGCAGGGTCGCCTCGTAGTCGGCGTGGAAGAAATTCTCATTGCCCAGCGCCTTGATCTCGTCGTTCAGCCAGTTCAGCAGGGTGGTGTTGCCCTTGGTGACGGCGGGGGCGATGGTGTCCGCGCTGCCCAGAGAGGGGATGCCCACGGTGTAGCCGGGAGTGAGCCTGGCATCGCCGTTGGAGACCTCCTCGATGCCGGCCATAATCTTGAGCAGGGTCGACTTGCCCATACCGTTGGGGCCCACGACGCCGATCTTGGCACCGGGGTAGAAGCTCAGGGTCACGTCGTCAAGGATCACCTTGTCGCCATGGGCCTTGCGAGCCTGATACATCTGGTAGATAAACTCTGCCATTTGCCTGTTCTATCCTTTCTACCTGCTGTTTCCCTATTCTTGATACGCTTTAGTGGAAACGAAATGAGGGAACCAGCTCTGAAACGTAACGAAAAAGGGGCATGGTTGCCCACACCCCCTAATACTACCTGGGAAAAGTCCCCCGGAACATACCATGAACTGCGTACGCTAGTTTTCCGCAACCTTAACGAGCGGCTCGCTGCGATTTGCGCCACAACAGATACGAGTAGACGTAAACGGCTCCAACCGAACCAAACGCCAGAGCCGCAATCACCGCGGCGACGACTTCACTCGAAAGCACGCTACCCGCCACGCCCATCACAATCAGGCCAATACCCAGCACCATAAAGCAGGCGCCGCCAAAACGCTGCGTACGGCGCCAGTTCTCGGGATCGGCAAGCGCCCAGGGTGTCTTGATACCGAGCGTATAGTTCTGCTTCACACGCGGCAAGTAGTTGCCTACGCCGATGAACAGCAAACCGACAACACCGGAAATCAGCACGTTGACCGAACCGACCGCCGGCACCACGCCCCAGACCGTAAGCTCTCCCAGCCAGCTTATGGCGCACATGAACAAGGTGAAGGCGATTACGAAGCCCTGGTAGAACTTGCCCGAGGTTCGATATGCCTCACCTTTGGGGTCGATGCGCGGCACCACGCAGAACATTACGAGAAGCGCCAGAGGCAGCGCGCCGAGCGCGGAGGCCATCCAGCTAGGACCCCAACCGTCGACGGCGCCGTTCGCGCCCCAGTGCGTGGGAATCTGCGCAGGCAAGCTCGGCATCACCATGAGGTGCGCTACGACATTGGCGGCGCACAGAGCGACCAGCGCAATCCACACGCGCGACGATACCCCCGTGGGGTGAATGCCCTTGTTTTCGTTATTCATCCTTATCACCTTCAGTGTTTGTAAAGCCCATAAACCAGCCAATTAAATCCTGCATGACGGTGGTGTTTAAGCTGTATACGATGTTTTGGCCATGGCGCTCGTCGGTCACCAACCCGGCATTTTTGAGCGTCGCCAAGTGATGGCTTAGCGACGGCTTACTGATATCGAAATGCTCGGCAAGCTCCCCCGCCGTGCAATTGCCCTCGCGCAGCAACTCCAAAATGCGCCGTCGCGTTGGATCGGCAAGCGCCTTAAAACCCTCTCCCGGCATAAGACCTCCTCTCATCATCTCTCATGACGCGCACACTATACTCGATATTTAGATGTTTGTCTAACTGTCTAATCGCAATGCTTCAAACCACATCAAAGCAAACGCCATCGCAACCTATGGGCGATTACCTATAATGGCGATAGCTAAAACACGACCTGCTTCCCCATCGGAGGATATTTATGACCGAAACCGCAGCCCCCATCGAGACACGCGACACCAAGCTCGAGATCATCATGGGCCGCGAGGCACTCGATAAGCTCGCCAACGCCACGGTGCTGGTGCTCGGCTGCGGAGGCGTGGGCTCCAACTGCTGCGAGGCACTCGCCCGCGGCGGCATCGGTCACTTCGTCATTCTGGACAAGGACATCATCGCGCCCAGCAATATCAATCGCCAGGCCATCGCATTTCACAGCACCATCGGCAAGCGCAAGGTCGACGTTATGGAGGCCATGATCAAAGACATCAATCCTGCCGCCACCGTCATCAAGCGTACCGAATACCTGCTAAGCGACAACATCGACGAATTCTTCGCAAGCGTTTTGGAGCAGACAGGCGGCAAGCTCGATTACGTCATCGACGCCATCGACACCATCTCGGCCAAGCTCACCATTGCCAAATATGCTCAGGACCACGACATTCGTTTGGTTAGCTCCATGGGCGGGGCCAACAAGCTCCATCCCGAGTGTCTCCGCTTTGCCGACATCTTCGATACGGTACGTGACCCCATGAGCCGCATTATGCGCAAAGAATGTAAGAAGCGCGGAATCAAGAGCCTGCACGTGCTGTTTAGCTGCGAGGAATCGGTTAAGACACAGCCCCGCGACCCTTCCAACATCCACGAGCGTACCGAGCTCGGAACCGCCAGCTTTATGCC
>CALINZ010000133.1 GCA_938045085.1 uncultured Collinsella sp.
TCGCGCAAGATGGCGCCGCTCGCGGAAGCGGCGGAGCGCGTCGGCGCGGGGGAGCTCGACTTCGCGGTCGGCAGCACCAACGTGCGCGAGGTGAACGACGTCCTCGCCGCGATGGACGCCATGCGGACCTCCCTCGCCGAGTCACTCGAGGCCCGCTGGGCCGCGGAGCGGGGGCAGCGCGAGCAGGTGGCGTCGCTCGCCCACGACCTCAAGACGCCGCTCACCGTGCTGCGCGCCAACGCCGACTTCGTGGCGGAGGAGCTGGAAGACGAGAAAGACGCCGACCTCGCGGCCGCCGCGCGCGACATAGCCGGCAGTGTCGAAAGGCTCGACGGCTACGTGCGCCTGCTCATCGAGGCCTCGCGCGGGTCCGGCGGGGCTGAGAGGGCCCCCATGCGGCCGGCCGAGCTCTGCGAGCAGGTCCTCGCCGAGGCCGCCCAGATCGCCCGAGCGCGAGGCGTGACGCTCGACGCGGCCACGGGCCCTGCTGTCGCGGGCGCGCCCGAGGCCCCGCTCGACCGAACCGCCCTGGCGCGAGCCGCCGCGAACCTCGTGGCCAACGCCGCCGAGCACGCGCGCTCGCGCGTGGCGGTCTCCTGCGACGTCGCGGGCGGGCACCTCGTCATCGAGGTGGCTGACGACGGACCGGGCTTCTCTCCCGCCGCCCTCGAACGCGGCTGTGAGCGCCTCTTCACAGACGACTCCTCCCGCTCCTCGCGCGACGGAGGCCGCCACTACGGGCTCGGCCTCCACGCCGCCTCCGAGGCCGCGAGCGCCCACGGGGGCTCCGTCTCGCTCGCCAACAGCCCCTCGGGCGGCGCGGTGGCCACCATCGCGGTCCCCCTGTGAGGGCCTGACGACTCAGGCCCTCACACCGGCGTGCCTCGCAATCAAACGCTTCCCGGATAATAATGCCCGTTGCAGGGATCGCCCTGTCTAGTCGCCGCCCATGTGCATGAGCATGTCAGCGATGCGAGTCGCCATCTCGTCCGCCGCTGCACGGATGATGGCGACCCAGGACGCAAGGCCGGCCTGATCGGATGCCTCCGCTTCAAGCACGTCGCAGTTCGCGGTCACCGCCATGAGCGGGGTGACGAGGTCGTGCGAGGCGGTGCAAACGAACGCGCGCTCCCGCGCCTCGGCCTCCGCCACCGGTCGCATGGCGCGTCCCGTTGCCGACCACGCCACGGCGAGCGCCGCGAGGAAGATCGCGATGCAGGAGGCGAGGCACCCCAGCCCGAGGCCGCATAGTCATCGCCATATCGAACGGCGTAAGTGTTGAGCACCGACTCAATGGCTTCATTTTGATCCTCACGGGTAAAGGCCGTAAGGTCGACCATTGAGGTAAAGTTGACGTACGGGGAGGCGATCCCCGTACACCCTCTCAAGCATCGATCGCTCGAAGCGGTTGTATGCGGGGATCGCCTCCCCGTACGTCAACCTGGTGCCAACTTCGGGAAAATCGCTGCGTTCCATATGGTCTCCTATCATTTAAATCGAGCGTTGATTCTTTGGCGCGCGTCGCCGGCGCTGCACCCCACAACAGCGGTTATTGTTTTCGCGTGGATGTATCGCCTAGTACGCAGGGCGCAGGTCTAGCCTGAAATCCCCCTTGGCGATGGCGAGGCTGTAGTTCGACACGGCTAAAATCACGACGCCCATCAAAACCAGGCCGCAAGCGGCAATCAGCTGTTCCGACGAAAAGCCGAGGGCCTTCTTTCCGTCATCGCACGCCATCTCCGCTACGGCTTCGATTGGCGAAATCGTCGGGATGCCTACCGCCTGTCTAGCATTGTTCATGGTTATCTCCTTCGCTCTTTTCCATTGCTTCGGCCCTTATTTTCAACCGCCATCGGAATTTCGTCTCCTCTGACAGGCTTTGATTACCTACAATTTCATAGGTAATAATGCTGTTTATGGAGGGCCTGCCATGTCTAGGACATTTACCGAGGAGGAGATCTCCGAGTTAAAGGAATCCGGATTCGCAGCGAGCGGCACATCGAGAAGCAGGATCCTGTCCGTCCTCGACCTTCTCGTCCGATTCACTGACGAGAGAACGGGCATATCCGCATCGGAAATCGCACGCGTCATAGGCATCTGCTCCGAAAAGCCGACGTCGGAGAACGCCATCCTCAAGGACCTGCACCAGATAAGCGAAAGCATGCCAATGGGGATCCGCGTAGCGATACCAGGCCACGGCGAGAACGTCGGGTTCAGGGCCGTGAACAAGCCCTTGTCGTCCGAGGAGGCGATTCTCATCTCGGACGTGCTGGGGACGAGCTCCTTCATCGGCGAGGGGCAGAAAGACGAAATCTCCTCGAAGGTGCTTGCATTCTCTTCCGACTACGACGTCGACGAAAGCGTGGAGACCGTGTTCGTCGACCGCAAGGCCGGCAAGGACACTGACGCGATTTTCAG
>CALINZ010000134.1 GCA_938045085.1 uncultured Collinsella sp.
CAGCCGGCCCCGGAGACCCTCCCGGAGGGACCGAAAAACTTTTTCAAAAAAGTTGTTGCGCGGCGGACAGACTTCTGTGTATACTAATCCCCGCAGCGCACGCGAGCGGAAACAAACGCGAACGACTGCCTGGGGAGTTAGCTCAGTTTGGTTAGAGCGCCGGCCTGTCACGTCGGAGGTCGCGGGTTCGAGCCCCGTACTTCCCGCCAACGCAATTAAAGCCACGTCTTCGGACGTGGCTTTTTGCGTTTAATAGGCCCTCGATCTTATATGCCTCTTTATCCAAATCACCGCATTTGCAACGAGCGAGCCAGCCCCTACTGATATATGTGTCCAACAGGGGGTTTGTTGCGCAACATCTGTTCAATGAAGCAGGGGGTTCGGTTATACTAAATTGCACTTTAGGCCGTACCTGATTCAGCTAGTCTTCAAGTGCGGCATTCAGTGAACACCCATTTTATAATTTGGTTGTTCAGGCGGTCATTTGGCGTCTCGACACAAGCTCGGCCCCAGAGCTCGTTCGAGCTGTTCGTATTCCTTGAAAGGGGAAACATGGACATATCGAGGAAGACTGATTATGCCCTTCGCATGCTTGCGATGCTTGCCGAGGAGCCGGAGCGGTTGCTTTCTGTTCGCACTGCTGCCGAAGAGGTCAATGTTCCGTATTCGTTTGCCCGTTCGATTCAGCACGGTTTGGTTCAGGCCGGCATTGTGGAGAGCCTGCGTGGTGTTCATGGCGGCATGCGCCTTAAGGTGAGCCCCGACGATGTCACGATCCGTCAGGTCGTAGAGGCCGTTCAGGGCCCCATGGTTATGAACGATTGCACCGCGCCCGATGGCGACTGTGCGCGCATGGGCACGTGCTGCTATCATCCCCTGTGGGCCGGAGCCCAGGCGCTGATGCGCGACTATCTCGATTCCGTTTCGCTCGGCGATATCGTCGCCCATCGCCAGTTTCCGGCTGTCGATCCCAAGTTCGCCGACCGCGATGCGTTTCCCGAGTACGCCGCTTGCGCGTATGCTTGCCGGGAGGAATAGCGCCGCATAAGGAGCATTGTCATGATTCAGGACCCCTTTCGTTCGATGATTCGTTCGGAAGGGGTCCTGCGTTATCGCGACCTTCCGTGGCGCCGCACGCGCGACCCGTATATCATCTGGCTTTCCGAGGTCATGCTGCAGCAGACGCAGGTGCCGCGCGTGGAGACGCGCATGCCGGCGTGGCTCGATCGCTTTCCGACTGTCCGGGCGCTTGCTCAGGCCGCCCCTTCCGATGTCTTGGATGCGTGGCAGGGGATGGGCTACAATCGCCGCGCCCTGGCGCTTCACAGGGCTGCACAGTGCGTTGTGGAGGACTGGGATGGGGAGTTTCCGCGTGAGACGCACGATCTGGTCGCGCTGCCCGGCATTGGCCCGGCGACGGCGCAGGGCATCCGTTCGTTTGCATTCGATCTTCCGGGCGTGTATCTGGAGACCAACGTGCGCACGGTCTTTTTGCATCATTTCTTTCCCGATGTGCCGGCCGTTCCCGATCGTGAGCTGGTGCCGCTGATTCAAGCTGCCTGTCCGGCGGCCCCCGGTGCGGCGGCGGATGAGATTGCGCCCTTTGCCGCGCCTCAAGACGATGCCGACACGCCGCGCGCGTGGTATTACGCGTTGCTGGATTACGGCGCGTATCTTAAAAAGACGCTGCCCAATCCGTCCAGGCGGTCGGCGGGCTATAGTCGTCAGTCCAAGTTTGAGGGCTCGCGCCGCCAAAAGCGCGCCCACATTGTGCGCATGCTGCTGGCAGCGCGCGATGGGCAGCCGGCAGGTATTACGCTTGATGAAGCTGTTGCAGGCGTTAACGAGATGGAGACGGCAGCCGGCCGTGAGCCGGTCGAGCGCGAGCTGGTCGCAAGTATTCTTGCCGATCTGGAGCGCGAGGGCTTTTGCCGCTCCGAGGGCGATCGTTGGTTGAGCGTGTAGCCCGCTCAAATCTGAAGAACGGGATTGTAAGGTTTAAATTCTCGGCTTGAGGGCATCCTAAAGACAGGGCCGCTCAAAGCCTATGGGCGGCACGTGTTGAAGGGAAGTACACCTATGGATTTTGAGAACTCTCAGACCAAGAAGAACCTCGAGACTGCTTTTGCCGGTGAGTCCCAGGCACACACCAAGTATCGCTACTATGCATCCAAGGCCAAAAAGGACGGCTACGTTCAGATCTCGAATATCTTTGCCGAGACGGCGGGCAACGAGTCCGAGCATGCCAAGCTGTGGTTTAAGTATCTGCACGATGGCGCCGTTCCGGGCACTCTGGACAACCTGCGCGACGCCGCCGCGGGCGAGAACTACGAGTGGACCACGATGTATGACGAGTTTGCCAAGACCGCCGAGGAAGAGGGCTTTGCCGAGATCGCCGCAAAGTTCCGTGGCGTCGGTGCCGTCGAGAAGGCCCATGAGGAGCGCTACAACAAACTCGTCGAGCGCATCGAGTCGGGCGAAGTGTTTGAGCGCGAGGGCGTAAAGGTGTGGAAGTGTCTGAACTGCGGACACCTGCATGTGGGTGCCGAGGCGCCCGAGGTGTGCCCGGTGTGCAACCATCCCAAGGCGTATTTTGAGGAGCAGGTGGTGAACTACTAGCGCGTGGCGCTAGCGTGAGCTGGGCCGGGAGGGCCGGACTACCTTCCCTCCTCGCTCACGGCTTCGCAGGGTCGCGTTGAGGGAAGGTAGTCCGGCCCTCCCGGCCCGCTTCGGGTCGTCGCGTGCTCGTTACTGAAAAGCTGATTAGAAGTTTGTGTGCCGCCCCTTTTGGGGCGGCACTTTTTGTGTGGGGTCCCGGTCTTCACAATTTCCGTCAAGCTTTTGGTTAGGTTTTGGTCGGTTGGCGTAAGGGCGGAAGGGCAAAAGATCATTCGATAAAAAAGCTCAGAGAAAGTGCTGGTAAGGGAGTTGTTGAGCTTTTCGACAGTTTTCTGACTATAGAATCTTTGCGGCTATTGCCGCGGATTTCGTTGCCGCGGCCGCGATGGTGCGTGATGCTGGGCGTAAGCGTCGAATGCTCCGATTGAGGAGGCCAACATGGATCTGTTTCTTGAGACCCCGCGGCAACAAGCCGAGCGCATGTTGCGCCAGCAGCAACGGCTTATGGAGATGCAAATGCAAGGGGCGGCCGTCCAGCCTCCTGTGCAAAACGCCGCGCCCGCGGTATCGTCTGCGGATGAGGTGGACCCAGGAGCCTATTCCGTACAGCAAGATTCATATGCGCAGGAGCTTGCGTTCGACAAGCGTCGTGCGCGTCGCCGTCGCTGGGCCCAGCGCCTGCGTACGCTGGCGATGATCGTGCTGATTCCGTTGGGGCTCGTGGCAATCTTCTTGGCCTCATATGCCCTCACGTGCATTCTCAACGGCGCCTCGCCCAGCGAGGTGCTTGAGCACTTGGCGGTTCTCGGCCAGCGCCTAAGCGATGTCGTAGCAACCATCCGCGCCGGCTGGGAGAGTTAGCGTTTTAGTACCTGTGGCCCAAAATCCATTTGTCCGATTGCCATGTGACGCCCGGTGCGTGTGGCGGGGGAAGATTGATCGCGGTTTTGATTGATGATCGATTGAGTTTGTTGGGCGGAGTCTATGTCTGCTATTGATATCGTGCTTGTTGTGACCGCCTTGGTGGCGGTGGGGGTTGCTGTGGCTTGTGCCCTGCAGCTCAAGGGCCTTCGCGTCGAGCTGCAGGAGCGCGGCGATAGCGGGGCAGAGATGCTGGCTGCGCTCGAGCAGGCCAACAATGCGCTCGACACCCTGAACGTCGCTTTGGCCGAAACCCGCCGCACGGCAAATGCCATCGCGCAGCAGCAGACGACCGATGCGGCCGTAGAGCAGCAGCGCTACCTGACCATCGCGCGTGAGTTCTCGCAGGCCGGCGACCGTATGGATGACCTGCGCCGCGAGACAGCCCAACAGCTTGGCGCCAACCGCGAGGGTATCGAGCACCGCCTGGACAAGGTTCGCGAGACGGTCGATGCCCAGCTGAGCGCCATCCGCAAGGACAACAACGTGCAGCTCGATCAGATGCGCGCGACGGTGGACGAGAAACTCTCCCGTACGCTCAACGATCGCCTGTCCGCATCGTTTAAGCAGGTGAGCGACCAGCTCGAGGCTGTGTACAAGGGTTTGGGCGATATGCAGTCCATTGCCACCGGCGTAGGCGACCTCAAGCGCGTGCTGGGCAATGTAAAAGCGCGCGGCATTTTGGGCGAGGTACAGCTGGGTGCGATCCTGGCGGACATCCTTACGCCCGACCAGTATCTGGAAAACGTCGCCACCAAGCCCGGCGCCTCGGAGCGCGTTGAGTTTGCCGTCAAGCTGCCGGTGGACGAGGGCGATCCCGTGCTGCTGCCGATCGACTCCAAATTCCCGGGCGACGCGTACGAGCATCTGCTCGACGCGCAAGAGTCGGGCGATGCTGAGGCTGTGGCCACCGCGCGCAAGACGCTCGATGCGATGGTGAAACGCGAGGCAAAGGACATCTGCGAAAAGTACCTGAGCGTGCCCGCGACGACAAATTTTGGCATCATGTTCGTGCCGTTTGAGGGTCTGTACGCCGAGGTCGTCAGCCGCCCCGGGCTTATCGAGACCCTGGGCCGCGACTATCACGTCAACGTTGCCGGCCCCAGCACCATGGCGGCCATCCTCAACAGCCTGCAGATGAGCTACCAGACGTTTAGGCTGCAAAAGCGCACCGACGACGTGCTGCGTGTGCTCTCTGCCGTCAAGGCCGAGCTGCCGCGCTATCAGGCGGCGCTGCGTCGTGCCCAGCAGCAGATCGAGACCGCGGGTAAAACGGTCGAGGGCATCATCACCACGCGCACCAACGTTATGGAGCGCAAGCTCAAGGATATCGACGCGCTGGAAGACGCGCGGGAGGCCGACGAGATTTTGGGCTTGGAGTCCGCAGGCTTGCTCGCAGACCAAAAAGACGAAGACTAGCTGCATCTGACGGCGGGGTGCCTGCACAAGCACGGCGCGGGCGCTTTTCGCATCGTGCTTGCCTGAAGTGCGCTTTAGTGTGCAACAATGGCGTTTCGCCCTATCAGACGCGAAAGGAAGCCCATGTCTCAGAGAAACACCAGTCCGCTCAAACGCTCCACCGTGCGCCGCACGCTACAGCGTTTTTGGGACGTCACGCGCACACAGCCGCTGATCGTCTTTCTCTCGGTGTTCTCGTCGGCGGGCTACATCTTTTTGCTCACGTTTGCCAACACCTACGTGATGGCCCTTATCGTCGACCGCGTCCAGGCCGGCCCCGTGGCGGGCGACCAGGTGTTTGAGGTCTTTGGTCCCTATATTCTGGCGCTCGTGTTCGTTAACCTAGTGGGCCAGATCCTCTCCAAGCTGCAGGACTACACCGTCTACAAGCTCGAGATTGCGGGTAACTATCACTTGGCGCGCTTGTGCTTCGACACACTCTCCAATCAATCCATGACATTTCACACCAGCCGCTTTGGCGGATCGCTTGTGAGCCAGACGAGTCGTTTTATGAGTGGCTACACGGGCTTGGTCGACGTGACGGTGTATTCGCTCATTCCCACCATCACCTCGGTTGTCTGCACGGTGGCGGCGCTCGCTCCGGTGGTGCCGACGTTTACCGTGATCCTGGTGGGCATCATGGTCGTCTACATTGCGTTTGTCTGGCTTATGTACAAGCGCATCATGCCGCTTTCGGCCGCGACGTCCGCCGCTCAGAACAAACTGTCGGGCGTGCTGTCCGACGCGGTCACGAACATCCTGGCCGTCAAGACCTGTGGGCGCGAGGACTTTGAGCGCGACCTGTTCGATACCGCCGACCGCGCCGCGCGCGATGCTGAAACGGTTTCGATGCACGCCATGATGCAGCGCAACTTTACGACCTCGGGCCTTATCGTCATCACCATGGCCGTGGTGAGTGTGTTCGTCGCGGGTGGCAACGCGTGGTTTGGCATCTCGGCCGGCGCGCTCGTCATGATCTTTACCTATACGTACAACCTCACCATGCGTCTGAACTACGTGAGCTCCATGATGCAACGCATCAACCGCGCGCTGGGCGATGCGGCCGAGATGACGCGCGTGCTGGACGAGCCGCGTCTGGTGGCAGACGACGAGAATGCCCCCGAGCTCAAGGTGGGCGAGGGTGCGATTGATTTTGAGCACCTGAGCTTTGCATACCGTGATGCCGCGGCGGGCGAGAGCGTGTTCGACGACCTGACGCTCCATGTGGCGGCGGGCCAGCGCGTGGGCCTGGTGGGCAAATCGGGCTCGGGCAAGACGACGCTCACCAAGCTGTTGCTGCGCCTGGACGACGTACAGGGCGGCCGCGTGCTCGTGGACGGCCAAGACGTCTCGCGCTGCACGCAGCAGAGCCTGCGCCGCCAGGTTGCCTACGAGCCGCAGGAGGCGCTGCTGTTCCATCGCTCCATTCGCGAGAATATCGCCTACGGCCGTCCCGATGCCACCGACGAGCAGATCCGCGAGGCCGCGCGTCTGGCAAATGCCCTGGAGTTTATCGACCGCCTGCCCCGTGGCTTTGACACCATGGTGGGCGAGCGCGGCGTTAAGCTTTCGGGCGGCCAACGCCAGCGCGTGGCCATCGCCCGCGCTATCCTGACCGACGCGCCGATTCTGGTGCTCGACGAGGCGACGTCTGCCCTGGACAGCGAGTCCGAGGCGCTGGTGCAGGAGGCGCTCGAGAACCTGATGCGCGGGCGCACCTCCATCGTGGTGGCACATCGCCTGTCCACCGTGGCGGCGCTCGACCGCATCGTGGTGCTGGCGGACGGCGAGATTGTCGAGGACGGTACGCATGCGCAGCTTGTCGAGGCGGGCGGCGAGTATGCGAGCCTGTGGGGCCGCCAGACCGGCGCATTTTTGGAGGCGTAAAGACCCCATACGTGGGACAATCGTGCCCATAGATTTGTTATGCCGCTGAGCCGAGGAGTCGTTATGCCACGCGAGACCAATGCCGCCAAACGCGAGCGCGCCGTTGAGGTGTGCGAGCGCCTCAACCGTCGCTATGGCCCGGTCGAGTGTTTTTTGGATCACGAGAATCCCTTTAGGCTGCTCATTGCCGTACTGCTCTCGGCGCAGACGACCGACGCGCAGGTCAACAAGGTGACGCCGCGGCTGTTTGCCCAGTGGCCCACGCCCGAGGCCATGGCGGGGGCGAGCGTGGCCGATGTGGCCGGTACCATTAAGTCACTCGGCTTTTATAAGAGCAAGGCCAAGCACGCCGTGGAGGCCGCGCAGATGATCGTCACCGATTACGGCGGCGAGGTACCGGCCGACATGAAGGAGCTCGTCAAGCTGCCGGGTGTGGGGCGCAAAACGGCGAACATCGTGCTCAACGTGGGGTTTGGCATTGTCGAGGGCATCGCGGTCGATACGCACGTCAACCGCATCGCGCACCGCCTGATGCTGAGTCCCAAGACGCATGCCAAAGAGCCGCTCAAGACTGAGCAAGATCTGCTCAAGATTCTGCCGCACGAGTATTGGGAGTCGGTCAACCACCAGTGGATCACCTTTGGCCGCGAGATCTGCGATGCCCGTAAACCTAAGTGCGACGAGTGCCCGCTGGCAGACCTTTGCCCCAGCGTGCGCGTTTTGGGGTAGCTGTTTGGCGTGCGCTGGCGTGTCCATCTCATGCGCTACCATGACAGGCAATGAAATCCGCCGCATACCCGCCGAGCTTGCCCCGGCGGGCTTTTGGCGTTGCAATGCCGGAGGAACAGCATGCTCATTCACCGTATAGCCGCGCAGCTCTACACTGCCGAGGCCTTGCAGACCGTCGAGGCCGGACTCGATGCCGGCGAGGACGTGACGCTGGCCGTGTCGCAGTCGGGCCGTACGCTTATGGCGGCCGCCCAGTTTGCGCGCCGTCCGCGACCGACGGTCTACATTGTGAGCGGCGAGGACGCGGCCGATCGCGCCGCGCGCAGCCTTGCCGCCTACGTGGGCCTAGCACATGTGTGCCGTTTCCCCGAGCGCAAGGACTATCCGTGGCGCGAGCAGGCGCCCGACGACGCCGTGGTGGCGCAGCGCTGCGAGGCCCTGGGACGCATCGTGCGCGGCGACAACTGCATTATGGTCGCCTCGGCCCGTGCGCTGCTGCGCTGCGTGCCGCCGGTCGAGAGTCGCTATTGGGAGTCCACCACTTTTGCGGTGGGCGAGGAGATTCCTTTTGACGAGGTGCCGCAGCGCCTGGTGGGCATGGGCTACACCAATGCCGGCGCCGCCGACGCGCCCGGCCTGTTCCGCGTGCACGGCGACACCGTCGAGGTATTCCCCGCGCAGGAGAAGGCGCCCGTGCGCATCGAGTTCTTTGGCGACGAGATTGACCGCATCCGCCGCATGGTGAGCTCCACGGGGCAGACCATCGGCAACGAGGACAGTATCGAGATCTTCCCCTGTCGCGAGCTGGCGCTTACCGACGATGCCGTTCACAACATGCACGTGGCGCTCTACCGCGCAAGCCAGGACGACAGCAAGCTGGCGGCACTGCTCGAGATGGTGGATGCACGCATCGTCACGCCCGAGCTCGACCGCTTTTTGCCGGTGATGTACGGCCAGACCGTGAGCCCGCTGGCACACGTGAGTGGCAAGGCGCTCGTGGTTCTGTCCGAGCCGCGCTCGCTGTTCGACGACTGCCTGCGCGCCTACGAGGATATCGAGGCGCGTGCCGGCGAGGCGGGGATTGACCGATTGGATGGCCTGTATGTACGTGCCCAGCAGCTCGATTTTGGCGCTCAGCAGCGCCTGAACTACGTGAGCCTCATTCGTGCCGGCGGTGCGGTGACGGCCGAGCTCAAGATTGAGCAGCCTGCCATCGCAGGCTCGGACAACCGTTTTATGACGCGCATTCAGGAAGTCGTGGGCAAGCGCTACGCCTGCGTGTTTGCCATCCCCGACCGCGGTGCGCGCGAGTCGATGGAGCTCACCTTTGGCGATGAGGGCATTACCTTTGAGGAATCGCTGACGGCGGCCCCCGAAAACGCCGGCGTAATTGGCGACCACGTGCGCGTGGCAGCGGCAGATTCTGCCGACCGTGCCGCACGCCAGGAGGCCCACGCTTCCATTCGCGAGCGTAAGGTCGACGCGCTCAACGCCCGCTCGCTCGAGGCGGGCGCGGCCCAGGCTGCCGCCGGTGCCGCCGTGCCCACCATCTCGCGCGGACGCGTGACCTTTGTGGACGCTGCCCTGCCGCAGGGCGTGGTGGTG
>CALINZ010000135.1 GCA_938045085.1 uncultured Collinsella sp.
TCGCTCGGCCGTCGTCCCCGCCACACCCGGCAGTACATCGCGGGCCATACGCGCGAGCATGCGCACCGTGCCCTGGCTGCGCGAAAGCGGCTGCAGGTCGGCATCATCGAGGCGCGTGACCATGTCCGAAAACAGCATCTGGCGCTGCAGGTTGTCGACGAAACCGCGCCCGTCGCCCAAAAGCTCCCAAAGCGAGCGAAGCCACGATGTAGGCGTCTTGTAGTCGATACCCAGCGAAATCCCGGCTTCCGCCGCATCATGACGGCACAGGTCGAGCTCGGCAAACGTTGGCGCCAGCAGCACGGCACGCCCGTGGCGGGCAATAAGGTCGGCAAGCAACGCCGACTCGGCATCGCTCAAATCCGTGCCGGCATTGGTGGTATAGATTCGAACAGGCATGGTCCTCCGCTCAAACTGTTCGCAATAATCAATGTATCCATCCTACCCGCCCAAGCGGACAGATTTGCCCCACGCCAACAGATTTGATCCCCTGGGGACGGAGGAAAACGGATCATCGAGGGGGTCAGTCTAACCCGATGATCCGTTTTCCTCCGTCCCCAAGGGATCAATTTCGACACACAAAAACCGCCCCCGAAGGGGCGGCTCCAGCTGATTCGTTTGTTGCCGTTGGCCTACTCGCCATCCTCCAACTTGATGAGGATCTTGCGATAGCCACCGTACTCGCCGTTGAGCGCCTTGGAAACACGACTCACCGTGGTGGACGAAGCGCCCGTGCGGGCCTGAACCTCAACATAGGGCTCGCCCTCATCCAGATAACGCGCGACCTGCAAGCGCTGCGAAAGATCGCAAATCTCGCGCGGTGTGCAGATATCGGTTAAAAACGCCTGGATATCCTTCTCGTCATCCAAAAGACTAAATGCGTGGACCAGCTGCTTGACATCAGGCTTGTCAAACATGTTCTCGATGTTCATCGATCACCGCCAAACCCGCCAAAAGGCATCGAAGTTGATACTGACATCGGGCATCGTTCACCCGTAATATGCAATAAAACTATGCATGGGCCATTTGCCCGTAGCAGTGTAGCACACCACCAAACTAAAGCGACAAGACTCTCTGCCAGCGGCACGTTTTTTAGGACGAACGCCGTTTTGAAACCGAATGCGCACGCAAGCTCCACGAATATCTGAGACAATGAGCGGCCGAACAAGACGGCACACCCGCGCGGCCGCCCAAGCTGCCGCAGCAAACCGCTTCACGCGTCACCAACGCACCCTGCGCAAGAAAGGATTCACACCATGCGCTTTATGCTTAACTGGCTCTTTACCTCAATCGCCATCGCGATTGCCACGTTCCTCGTTCCCGGCATCCAGCCCTTCGGTTTTGCCGAGGCCTGGGTCTGTTTCGCCTTCGTGGGACTGTTCCTCAACATAGTCGACTCGCTCGTAAAGCCGTTCCTGACGGTCATCTCGCTGCCGCTCACTATTATCACGCTTGGTATTTTTCAGCTTGTGGTCAACAGCTTTATGCTCGAGCTGGCCAGCTACCTGTCGGTCAATCTGCTGGGCGCGGGTATCTCCATTGCCAGCTTTGGATCGGCCTTTATGGGCAGCATCCTGGTATCCATCATGCGCAGCATTCTCGACAGCGTCGCCAGGAACTAAAGCGACCGGATTCGGACCGCCACAACACACCTAAAGAAGGCCGTCCATCGCAACGAAGGGCGGCCTTGTCATTTGTCGAGCCTCAGAGGGCAAGAAAATCCGGCATTTCTGCCCCGTCCCCCAATGGCAGGTGGGACTAGATGACGTAGTCGTAGCCCTCGTTGGGGGCAACGAGCGTATCGAGCGTCACACCGTCGAGGTAGTCGTTGATGAGCTTGTCCAGGTTCTTCCACACGTCGAGCGTGGGGCACTCGTCCGAACGCGAGCAGCCCTTGCAGTCGCCGTCCAGGCATGCGACCGGTGCCAGGCTGCCTTCGGTCAGGCGCAAGATCTCGCCCACCGTGTACTGCTCGGGCGGGCGCGTGAGCACGTAGCCGCCGCCCTTGCCGCGCATGCCCGAGAGCATATTGGCGCGGACGAGCGTAGCCAAGATGTTCTCCAGATACTTCTCCGAAATCCCCTGACGCGCGGCGATCTCTTTGAGGGGAATGCGGCCGGCCGCCTGGTGCTCGGCCAGGTCGACCATAACGCGCAGGGCATATCTGCCCTTTGTGGAAACCAACATATATATTGCTGCCTTTCGGTCTTTTAATTCGTAGAAATTCTAGCCGAAATATTGGTTTTGAAAATACCTATTCCCGTCAAGCTGGTTAATCGACTCGTAATAATCTTCTATTTCCTATTGCGTTACTAGGCTTTACTGTCTACTATGCTTTCCAACAGCAAAACGAACAACCTATAAGGTTTGTGGGTTTCGCTGCTACACACACCGTAAAACCACACGGTATCCAGTCATTTGAGCACTTTGGAGGTTCACCATGAGCAATGTTTACACGTCCATCGATCAGCTTATCGGCCACACTCCGCTTCTGGAGCTCACTCACTTTGAGGCCGATGAGGACCTCAAGGCCCGCGTACTCGTCAAGCTGGAATACTTCAACCCCGCCGGCTCCGTCAAAGACCGCGTCGCCAAGAACATGATCGACGAGGCCGAGAAGGCCGGCAAGCTCGTGCGCGGCGGCGACTACACCATCATCGAGCCCACGAGCGGCAACACCGGTGTCGGCATCGCCTCGGTGGCGGCAGCTCGCGGCTACAAGGTGATCATCACCATGCCCGAGACCATGTCCGTCGAGCGCCGCAAGCTGATGCAGGCATATGGCGCACAGCTCGTGCTCACCGACGGATCCAAGGGCATGAAGGGCGCCATCGCCAAGGCCGAGGAGCTGCAGAAGGAGACGCCCAACAGCATCATCGCCGGCCAGTTTGTGAACCCCGCCAACCCTGCCATTCACAAGGCCACGACCGGCCCCGAGATCTGGGATGACACCGACGGCAAGGTCGACATCTTCGTCGCCGGCGTCGGCACCGGTGGTACCGTGACCGGCGTGGGCGAGTTCCTCAAGGAGCAGAACCCCGAGATTCAGGTCGTCGCCGTCGAGCCCGCTACCTCCCCGGTGCTCTCCAAGGGCCAGGCCGGCCCGCACAAGATCCAGGGCATCGGCGCCGGCTTTGTGCCCGACGTACTCGACACCCAGATCTATGACGAGATCATCCCCGTCGAGAACGACGACGCCTTTGCCACCGGCCGCGCCGTGGGCCACAAGGAGGGCGTGCTCGTGGGTATTTCGTCCGGCGCCGCCGTGTGGGCCGCACTGCAGCTGGCCAAGCGCCCCGAGAACGAGGGCAAGACCATCGTGGCGCTGCTCGCCGATACCGGTGAGCGCTACCTGTCCACGGCACTCTTCCAGGACTAAGGCCTGTCGCCCATAGGTTGAGCCCAGGGACGAGCCGGTCTCCTCTCTCCCGGCAGTCTGAGCCCATCCCATCAGGGTGTCCCACGAGACGTCCGAACTTGCTACAATGTCTGCGGCGCGGAACCAGCCTCCCGCGCCGCTTTTCTTTTTTGGCCACATGCCACCAAGGAGAACCTCCCCATGCACAACAAGCGCGTGCTCGTCGCCATGAGCGGCGGCGTCGATTCCAGCGTGACTGCCTATCTGCTTAAAAGTCAGGGCTACGAATGTGTCGGTGCCACCATGCGCCTCACCTGCCCCGTGCCCGACCCCGCCACGGGCATGAGCAAAGTCGACCGCGACATCGCCGATGCAAAGGCCGTCGCCGAGCGCCTGGGGATACCCCACCACGTGCTCGACCTGCAGCAAACCTTCGACCGCAGCGTTATCGAGCGCTTTGTGAACGCCTACCAGGAAGGACTGACGCCCAACCCGTGCATCATCTGCAACCGCCACATTAAGTTTGGCGCGCTGCTGGATGCGGCGCTGGATATGGGCTGCGACTACATCGCCACAGGTCACTACGCCAAAACGAGCCAGGCGTCCGACGGCACCTGGCAGCTGCACCGCGGCGAGGACCCCAAGAAGGACCAGAGCTACTTTTTGTATTCGCTTACGCAGGAACGCCTGGCACGCACGATCTTTCCGTTGGCCGGGCTGGACAAAGAGCGCGACGTGCGCCGCATTGCCGCCGAGCAGGGCTTCATCAACGCCAAGAAGGCCGAGAGCGAGGATATCTGCTTCATCGCGGACGGCGACTACGCGGGCTATATCGAGCGCCGCTGCGGACATGCCGCCGAGCCAGGCGACATTGTGTGGCGCGACGGCAGCGTGGTCGGGCGTCACAACGGCGCGCTGCGCTATACCATCGGCCAGCGCAAGGGCTTGGGCGTCGCGATGGCGCATCCCGTGTACGTAACGGGCGTCGATGCCGCCAGCAACATTGTGCATCTGGGCGAGGCCGACGACCTGACGGCCACAGCGCTCACGGCCAACGACTGGATCTGGAGCGCGCCAGCAGAGCGCATGGAGGCCGAGCTCAATGCCGGCGGCATTCGCGTGGGCGCCAAGTACCGCTACCGTCAAAAGGACCAGGCAGCAACCCTTACACGTGGCGAAGACGGGCAAATGCTGCTAACTTTTGACGAGCCACAGCGAGCCATCGCCCCCGGCCAGGCAGTCGTTGCCTACCGCGGCGACATCGTCCTGGGCGGCGGCACCGTTACTGCCGCCATCAAGTAGTCCCACCCCCTTCATAAGTTGCGGTGAAATAGGGACTGTTTAAGCGTTTAAAACCGCCAAACAGTCCCTATTTCACCGCAACTTAGAGAGGACGGCCTCGGTCGGTACTGCCGTATCAGCCGAGGCCGCTGCATCGCTAGCGCTGTACGTAGGCGCGGACGAGCTCGAAGGTGTTGCGCACGCCGTCGATGTGGCTGCGCTCGTAGTTGTGGCTCGCGTACACGCCGGGGCC
>CALINZ010000136.1 GCA_938045085.1 uncultured Collinsella sp.
GGCGGTACAGGGCGATCAATGCCACGACGTGTTTGTACTCGGTGGGCTTCATGTTCTTGATCGTGGCCGTCATGCCGGCGGACTCGACCTGGAAGACGCCGGCGGTGTGGCCGGAGCCCATGAGCTTAAAGATCTCGGGATCGTCAAAGGGAATCTCTTCCTCTTTGATGTCGATGCCGAAGTTCTTTTTGATGTTTGCCTTGGCCTTGGAGATAACCGTCAGCGTGCGCAGGCCCAAGAAGTCCATCTTGAGCAGGCCCATGTCGGCGACGGTATGGCCCTCGTACTGGGTAATCTCGACGCCGCCCTTGGTGTCGAGCTTGGTGGGCACGTGCTCGTTGACGGGGTCGCGGCAGATCAGAACGGCGCACGCGTGCACGCCCTCGCCACGGGTGAGGCCCTCGATCGAGAGCGCCGTGTCGATGATGCGGCGAGCGTCGTCGTCCTTTTTATAGGCCTCGGCAAAATCGGGGTTAAACAGATCCTCTTTGCCGGGTTGTTTGTCGAGCACCTGCTTGAGCTTGACCTTGGGGTCGCTCGAGACCATCTTGGACAGGCGCTGGCCCATGTAGACCGGGTAGTCCAGGACGCGCGCGGCGTCGTTGATGGCCTGCTTGGCCTTGATGGTCGAGTAGGTGATGACGTGGGTGACCTTCTCGGGGCCGTAGAGCTGACGAACGTGCTCCACGACCTCGAGGCGTCGCTCATCGTCGAAGTCCATATCGATATCGGGCATCTCGGTACGTTGCGGGGACAGGAACCTCTCGAACATCAGGCCGTTCTCGAGCGGGTCGAACGCGGTGATGTTCATGGCGTAGGCGACGATAGCGCCGGCGGCCGAGCCACGGCCGGGGCCGACGCCGATGCCGTTGTCCTTAGCCCATTGCACGTACTCGGCAACGATCAAAAAGTAGGCGGCAAAGCCCTTGTCGCAGATGACCTTGTATTCGTACTCAAAGCGCTCTTTGATGTTGACGCCACCGATCTCGCGCGTGGCCCAGTCGTCGCCATAGTGCTGGCGCAGGCCCTTCTCGCACTCGCGGCGGAACTGGCTCTCGTGCGTCTCGCCGGGATCGAGCAACGGAAAGCGCGGCAGGATGATAGAGTCCCAGTCCAGCTCAACGTAGCACTTGTCGGCGATCTCGAGCGTGTTGTCGCAGGCCTCGGGGCAATACGGGAACATCGCCCGCATCTCCTCCTCGGTCTTCATGTAAAACTCCGAGCCGGTCATGCGCATGCGGTTGGGGTCATCGACCTTGGCGTTCATGCCAATACACATGATGACGTCCTGCACGGGCGCATCCTCGCGGCGCAGGTAGTGGAAGTCGTTGGTGGCGATGACCTTGACGCCCACCTGCTTGGCGATGTCGATGAGCGTGCGGTCCATCTGCTCGTCAGTCAGGCCGTTGTCGGTGGTGATGCCGTGTTCCTGGATCTCGATGTAGAAGTCACCGGGCTCGAAGGTATCACGGAAGGTCTCGGCCCACTTGATGGCGCCTTCCATGTCGCCGCGGTCGATGTATTTGGGGATGATGCCCGCGATACAGGCGCTCGTGCAGATCATGCCCTTGGCATGGCGGCGCAGGTTGTCGAGCGTCACGCGCGGCTTGTAGTAAAAGCCCTGCACGGCGGCCTCGGAGACCGTCTGCATTAGGTTGACGTAGCCCTCCTGATCCTTGGCCAGAAGGATCATGTGGTAGAGCTCGGGCTTGTGGTCGCGGGCAAGGGTCTCGTCCGGCGTAAAGTAGACCTCGCAGCCAAAGATGGGCTTGATGACCAGGGGCGGTTTGAGCTCGTCGATATTGCCCTTCTCGTCCCACATGGCCATGTCTTTGACGTACTGGGCATGCTCGCGCGGGTTTGCCTCGGGGTCGGGCTCCACCAGCTCGTCGCGGCGGTCCTTTTCCAAGAAGGCCTTGTCGTGGCTCCAGGTTTTGTACTCGGGCGTGTTGTGATTGACGGCGTCGCAGGCCAGCGCTAGGTCGGGCACGCCATACATGTAGCCGTGGTCGGTAATGGCCACGGCGGGCATGCCAAGTTCAACGGCACGATTGACCATATCCTGGATACGGGTTGCGCCGTCGAGCATGGAGAAAACAGTGTGATTGTGCAGATGGACGAATGCCATGTGATGAGCTCCGATGCGGGTTCGTGTTCTGACTGAACGATTTTACCGCACGGCACGGACAGCACCCGAACCTAGCCAAACCAACACGGCTCCTCTTGCAGTTGCGGTGAAATGCGGACTGTTTGGCGGCTTTTTTGGCCAAAACAGCCCGTATTCCACCGCAAGTTATCTGAGGACTAGAGGTTGTAGGTGACTACTTGAGGTTCGGCGGGTTCGACGAAGATGGCTGGATTCGCCTGCTCCACGCGAACGAACTTGACCGTCACCGTCTCAAAGCCCGCCTTGTGCAACACGTCGGCGTAGACGCGCGCCTGCAGGGCGTGCTTCTCGAGCAGCTGGTCCGGCGTCTCATCCGGCGTGCCACCCGTCTTGTAATCGATGACCAGTGCGCGTGACGGATCGGCCGGGTCGGTCGCCAAAGCGTCGATGGCGCCTTCGGCATATGCACCGTAGCGGGCGATGTCCTCGTCCTCGCAGCCCAGCGAGAAGAACGGCACCTCGGCGCGAACGCACGGCCACGCGAACAGCTCGGCACGAACCGACGACTTGAGCCAGCGCTCCAGAGCGACATCGAAGCGCTCGCGCTGTTCTGGCGTCAGGTGCCACAGGCGAGCCAGGGCGTCGGCACGCTCAGCGGGCAGCGCATCGGCACCCATCTCGATGAGCCACTGGCAGGCGGCGTGGAAGGCCGAGCCCAGCGCCATGGGATTGCCGGCGGGCTCGACAGCGGCCACGTCTGCGTCCGTCATCTCGGAACCATCCGACTCCGCATCATCGCCGGCCTCGTCCATGGGAACACGAGCCTCGGCGGCACGGTCTTCCGTCTCGGCATGGAGTGCCGCGGCGATTGACGAGTAGCTATACGAGTCACGCATCGGATACGGACAGATGCCCATGCGCACGCCCACTGCCTGGGGATACACAAGCTCGAACGAATCGGGCTTGGGGTCGACAGGACCGGGGACGATTGTACTGGCCGAATCGTCGGCAGCATCCGTATCGGCATCGCCACGAACAAGCCTGCCCTCGGCATCCAGCGAAGCGTTGGCCTCAAACGTCTGCTCGCCAAAGGTAAAGCCCGCGAGCGAAATGAGCTCGTAGTCGCCCAGCTGGGAGTTGTCGAACACCAAGCGGTCGGCATCGAGCTGCGGCATATCCAGAGCATCGGTCGGCAAAATACGGCGCAGCACATCGTAGGTCAGATCGGTCTCGACATCAAAGGTCGGCGCCGTCACCTTGCCGCGGCTCACGCCGGCATCCATCGCCAGAATGACCAGCTCACGCGCTCGCGTCATGGCGACATAGAGCAGACGAGCCCGCTCCTCGAGCGAAAGCTGCAGGTCGTCGTTGCGCAGGCGAGCAAATGCCTCGGCGGGAGAACCCGTCGCACAGACGTCCTCCATGAGCTCCGGCGGCAGCCACAGCGACGTGCCCTTGCCCTTAAACGCATGCTCAAACTGCTTTTTGACGTCATCGCCCTTCACAAAGGTCCCATCGGCAAGCTTAACGCCATCAAAACGAGCTGGCAGTGCCACGACCTGCGCTCCGCCCTCGACACGCCCCATCTGAGCCGCACCGGACGGCTTGCGCACGCCAAAACACTCGGCAACCGCTACGACCGGATACTCCAGACCCTTGGACGCATGCACGGTCATGATGCGCACCGCGCCGTCGCCCTCCTCGTTGAGGGCACCCGGGGCCTCCTTGCCCGCCAAGAAGCGGTCGAAGGCCAGCGCGATGGAACGCGGCGAGTTGCCGAACTCGGCC
>CALINZ010000137.1 GCA_938045085.1 uncultured Collinsella sp.
CGCGCAAGCGGCGCGAGCAGGCGCTCAAAGCCCGCGGTGAGGTCGAGCGTCGGCGTGGTGAGTGTAATGGCGCTCATACCGGCCATCATCAACGTCAGGCGACACGCCATAAAGGCGGCAGAACGCAGTGAGCCCTCGCTTATCTGCAGAAAGCCGAGCTGCCACAGGATGCGCCCACTCTGATCGGTAAACAAGTTGAGCACCGCGACCACGACGACGATTGCCAGCAGCGGCGCCATCGACGACAGAACGCGACGAACCGGCACCCGAGACACGGCATAGGTCAGCACAACGAAAATTGCGACCGGGGCCAGTCCGCGGAAGCCACTGACCGTGAGCGTCGTGATCAGAAACACAAAGCCCAAGAGCAACTTGGTTCGCGGGTCCAGGCGGTGGATTGCACTATCGCCGGGATAGTAGCTGCCAAACGAAAACGCCTCCATCAGCAGCCCTCCTCTCGCGCGACCGTCTTGGATTTAGCAATGTCCGAGACGTTAGAAGAACCGCCCGAGCGACCGATTAGCAGGTCCACCAACTCGTCTGCCAGCGACTCAACCGTATAGAGCCCGCCGCGACGCAGCGGCACGCCCGCCTCCGTAAGCGCCAGCGCCATACGCTGGGCGGCGGGAACGCCCAAGCCGATCGACTTGAGCTCATCGGCATGCGCAAACACCTGCGCGGGGGTTCCCTCGGCAAACACCGCACCTTCGTTCATTACGACGATACGGTCGCAGCAATTGGCCAGGTCATCCATGCTGTGCGAAACCATGACAACGGTCAGGCCCTCGCGATGGAGTCGACCGATGAGCCCTAGGAAATCCCTGCGCGCAGCCGGATCGAGCCCCGCCATGGGTTCATCGAGCACCAGGACTTCGGGCTCCATGGCGAGCACGCCGGCGAATGCCACACGCCGTTGCTGACCGCCCGAAAGCTCAAAGGGACTCTTGTCGCCGACCGTGGAAAGGTCGAGGCCCACGCGCGAGAGCGATGACTCGACACGACGGTCGACTTCATCTTGCGGCAAGCCAAGGTTGTGCGGACCAAACGCCACGTCCTGCGCCACGGTTTCGGCAAACAGCTGACGCTCAGGATATTGAAACACCACGCCGACCTTGGCCTTAACCGCGGCGGCGTCTTTCTTGTTTGACAGATCGAGCCCCAGCGCGCGAACGGATCCCTCCTGGGGGCGAATCAAACCGTTGAGATGCTGGACCAGCGTCGACTTACCCGAACCAGTATGACCTGCCAAGCCCAGGAACTCGCCGCGACGCACCGTCAGCGATACATCGCGCAGTGCCCACGGACTGCTGGGGTCGTTTCCCCAGAGAGCCTGTTTGCTCGATTTGCCCGCAGTGGCCGAGCGCTTATGCCAGCGGCGGCGCTCGCGCGGACTGAGCGAATAACTGTACGAAACATGGGATAGCTCTATGACGGGCTCCGACGCGTTGCCCTCGTTGTCTACCGGAACAGTGCCGTCAGCGATTTCCAACTGGGATGCGGAAGACTGCCCCGCGGTGCCTGCCCCACTCCGCTCGGCATAAGCCTGCGCAATCTCGGCGACCATATCCGCCTCACGCACCTGCGCGCAAACGGACACGCCCTTCGCACGAAGTGCCCTACCTAGACAGCACGACGCCGGCATATCCAAGTTGAGCTGCGCAAGTTCGTCCGCCCGCGTCAAGATTTCCTCGGGCGTACCGAGCATGGCAACGCGCCCCGCCCGAAACACCGCGACACGATCGGCCTCGGCGGCCTCTTCCATAAAGTGCGTAATCATCACGATAGTCATGCCGCGATCGTGGAGCGCATGACAGGCCTTCATAAGGCCCTTGCGTCCGCGCGGATCGAGCATCGAGGACGCCTCGTCCAAAATGAGCACGCGCGGTTCCATGGCGAGCACGCCGGCAAGCGCCACGCGCTGCTTTTGTCCGCCCGAAAGCGCGTGGGTCTCATGGCGCTCAAAGCCCACCAGGCCCACGCCCTTCAACGCCTCGCGTACGCGCTGCGCAATTTGCGCCGATGGCACGCCAAGGTTTTCGGGACCGAACGCAACGTCATCTTCGACAAGCGTTGCCACCAGCTGGTCGTCGGGATTCTGGAATACCATGCCCGCGGTCGAACGAATGTCGTAAACCAGCTCGGGGTCGGACGCATCCATGCCGTTGATGCGTACCGTGCCCGCATCGGGTTGCAACAACGCATTCAGATGCTTGGCAAACGTCGACTTGCCCGACCCATTGCCACCGAGGATGCAGAAAAACTCCCCGTCCTCGATGCTCAGATCGACACCATCGAGTGCCGACACGGCACCGTCATAGCTAAAGGAAACGCCCCGACACTCAATCATGCGCGCCCTTTGACCTGGTCCTTTTTAGGCGTGATGAGGTTGGAAACTGCTTTATACACCGCCAGCGTCAACACCGAGTTAAGCACGGTCTTGATAAGGTTAAACGGCAGTACGGCAGGAATCATGAGCGGGGCGATCACATCGACCGAGCCATACCAGAACCATACGCCAATGGTAAGGTTTGCGACCATAGACAGCGCTGTAGCGGCAATGACGCCGAGCACCAGGCCAATCACGGCACCCTTATAGGTGTGCATCTTCTGGTAAACGATAGCCGCGGGCAGAATGTAACCCAGCGTGGCAACCAGGTTCATAAGCGCGCCGACCCAGTCACCCGTGGTGAGCGCATGGATAACGATCGCCATGGCGGCAACAGCGGTACCGGCACCGGGACCATATGCAAACCCGCACACCATCGCCGGCACCAGCGACGGGTCATACGTCAAAAACGGCGCCGAAGGAAGGATGGGTAGCTGCACATACATAAACAGGGCGCCCAAAGCACACATCAGCGCCATGGTAACGAGCTGTTTGGTGCTCCACCTATTCGTGTTCTCAAAATGGATATGCTGCGACTGTTCAGACATAAGATCACCTGCCTCTTTCATCCGGACTCTAACCGTTGGTACTGGGATCTCACCAGTTCAGCCGGCATGCGAACCAACGCACACACGGGTCGCGGACTCATCGGCTCGGTCGCAGGCATCTCACCTGCGCCACGGTACCCCTTTGGCACCGCCCGATTTACCGCCAGTGGGGAATTCCACCCCGCCCTGAAACAGCAATTGCAAGTGTAGCACGAGCAGGTTTTCGCGCAAGTATGCCAAGGGTAATTTGTGGCGGAGATCAGTTGCCGCAACAACCACGTTCCCCACCCATCCCAAAGTAACGCGCCTTTCGCGGCAAAGCCGCGAAACAGCGACCGGGACACGTATCCCCATCAGCCACGATCTCCGCCCACTCAAGGCCGTAAACGCAGGGAATCCGGGGGCGTGACGGGGTTTCTCTCCGGAACATTCCGCAGGACGCAAAGAGGCTCCGCAGCGCGAAGCGCGATGCGGAGCCTCTTTGCATGTCCGAGGACGTTCCGGAGAGAAACCCCGTCACGCCCCCGGATTCCCGGTGGGAGTTCTAGACCTTGTCGGCCTTAGTACATACCGCCGCCCTGCTGACCAGCGGTAGCAGCAGCGATAGCGTCCTCAAGCTGAGTGTTCTTGGGCACATCGGAGACGGTGGCCTCGGTGATGAGAATCAGGCTGGCAACAGAAGCAGCGTTCTGCAGGGTGACGCGGCTGACCTTGACGGGGTCGAGGACGCCCATCTCGATCATGTCGCCCCACTCGCCGTTGGCAGAGTTGAGACCCTGGCCGGCGGGCAGCTCGGCAACCTTGTCGACCACGACAGCGCCCTCAAAGCCAGCGTTCTTGGCGATGGTGGCGACCGGAGCGGTCAGAGCCTTCTTGACGATGTCGACGCCAATCTTCTCCTCGGGGTCATCGATCTCGACAGCATCGAGCGCAGGAGCAGCGTCCATGAAGGCGACGCCGCCGCCGGCGACGATGCCCTCCTCGACAGCAGCGCGGGTAGCCTGCAGGGCATCCTCGACGCGGTGCTTGATCTCCTTGAGCTCGGACTCGGTAGCAGCGCCGACCTTGATGACGGCAACGCCACCGGAGAGCTTGGCCAGGCGCTCCTGGAGCTTCTCGCGGTCGAAGTCAGAGGTGGTGTTCTCCATCTCGCCCTTGATCTGAGCGATGCGAGCGTCGATGGCCTCCTTGGAGCCAGCGCCGCCGACGACGACGGTGTTGTCCTTAGAGATGGTGACGGACTTAGCGGTACCGAGCATATCGGCGGTGATGTCAGCGACCTTCACGCCCAACTCGTCCAGGGCAGCCTGGCCACCGGTGAGGACGGCGATGTCCTCGAGAATGCGCTTGCGGCGATCGCCGTAGCCCGGGGCCTTGACGGCGCAGGACTTGAAGGTGCCACGGATGTTGTTCAGGATCAAGGTCGGCAGTGCTTCGCCGTCGACGTCCTCAGCGATGATCAGCAGCGGCTTGCCGGACTTCATGACGAGCTCGGCGATGTGGACGACGTCCTGCTGGCTGGAAACCTTGCCGGAGGTCAGGAGGATGTACGGATCCTCAAGAACCGCGGTCTGGTCGTCCGCGTTGGTCACGAAGTACGGGGCGATGTAGCCCTTGTCGAAACGCATGCCCTCGGTGAACTCAAGGTCAAGGCCGAAGCGGTTGTTGTCCTCGACGGTCACGACGCCGTCCTGACCGACCTTG
>CALINZ010000138.1 GCA_938045085.1 uncultured Collinsella sp.
ACCTGGACCCCTCCAACAACATCCAAATCAACAAAGGCGACCGCATAGCCCAACTCGTCATCCAAGAAGTCCCCACGGTCAACCTCATAGAAGTAGAAGAACTAGACGAAACCGACCGAGGCAAAGGAGGCTTCGGCTCCAGCGGCGTCGCCTAGGGACGCTCGTATCCCTCCCGCCCGGCGCTTACCTATATCATTCCATGCTCAAACATTCTCGCTTCGCAGGGGCGCACGGATCCCGCTTTCGCCTGAGCCCCATACATATCATCCCGTACTCAAACATTCTCGCTTCGCTGCGAAACTGCGCGCGGGACGATATGTATGGGGCTCAGGCGAAAGGGCTACATGCTTGACATAAAACAATCTTTCTAGTTAGCCGATGCGATAAAGGGATGCCTCCTTTGTCGCATCGGCTAACTCTATTTATATTTTCCTGTTTTACCTTTGCAGGTTCTAATGGAGGGGATACCGAAGTAGCTGCTAGTAAGTAAACGTAGCTGCTCAGCAGGAGCCGCCCATATATCGTTCCACGCGCAGTTTCGCAGCGCAGCGAGAATGTTTGAGCATGGAATGATATATGGGCGGCTTCCGCTGAGCGGCGGACCTTCGTCTACCTGATATGAGCGGGTTTTCCGCCCCAGTAGAAGCGGCAGAAGGCTCGTTTGCGCTTTTGGGGTTTGCCTACGAGCTCCATGGTTGCGATGGCGATGTCCTCCGCTGCGCGTGGACGGCGTAGTACTTCGCCGTTGATGAGTAGGGCTTTGAGCGACTCAGGGTGGTCGTGCAGGTGACGAAGCGTCACGATGAGTTCTCGTGCGGTGGTGACATGCATGCTGGCGCCCATGCCGGTGAGCATTGTGGTGTTGGCCTTTTCCTGACCGTATGATTTGCCCAGCAGGATCATCGGCAGATGAGCGCACAGGCACTCGGTGACCGTGAGTCCGCCTGATTTGAGGATTGCCAGGTCGCAGCCGTGCATGAGGGCCGCCATGTCGTCCACGTAGTCCAGAACCGTGACGTTGTCGAGTTTCATGGCGTCGAAGAGCGTCTTGAGTCGGGTAGCGTATTCCTTATCCTTGCCCGGTAAAAAGACAAAGTGCATGTCCTCAAAGCTGCGTAAGAAGGGGAGCGTGTGGTCCATCGCGGCGCGGAAACGCACGTATGGTTGGGGCAAACTGGCGCCGGCCATCACCAATACGACGGTTTTGTCTATGGGGAGATTGAACTTGCTCAGCTCATCCTCGCGTTTGTAATCGGTATCGAAACCGGCTCGGATGGGGATGCCCGTTATGCGGATCTTTGACTCGGGAACCTTGCGCGGGCGCAGCGTTTCGGCCATAAACTCGTTGGCTACACAGAATAGGTCGGTGTCCTTGTGGGGCCAAAAGCCTTCGACTTCGTAATCGGTCGGCACGCAGATGACCGGGTAATCGATACCCGTGATGACGCGGGCGCCCACAGCGACGTTGGCCGCCGTAATGTGTGTTGCGACCACGGCTATGGGCCTGCGGGCCCGGACGTATTCGTTGAAGGCGGGGAACATAATTCGTGACCATGCTGTGCCGCCGCCCCAGAGCAGATGTCCTGTAAGCGTATATCGCCAGGTCAGGTCGTAAATGGGACGCGTGGCGCCGGTAAACGACGCTGCTGTTTTATTACCATCGAACCTAATGCGTCCAAAATCGAGGATATCTAGGACTTCGATCTCAATATCCTCAGGGATTCCTTTGGTGCCGCGGATAAGGTCAAATGCTTGTGCAATCGCGTTGGCGGCGGCTTTGTGGCCCGATCCAACCGATGCGTGCACAATGGCTACCAGGGGTTTTTGTGCAGGTAAAACGGTCATTTGCTCCGGTTGGGGAGTGGCTTGCATGGGCAGGGGAGCGCTATTGCTCGTCTGCGTTTGATCCATCGATAACTCCCCTTCAGCTTTGTTACGCGATTTATCATTGTAGTGCATGAGTGTCATGTTCACGTAAATTTGGGTATGAGCGCAAAGAACGACAACGTTTCGACGAGAGGATTCTTCATGACTACCGATCAGCCGATTGATGTTGCGATTATCGGTGGAGGCCCCGCGGGCTATGCTGCCGCCATTTACGCTGCGCGTGCCAACCTGACGACGACCGTGATTGAGCAGGG
>CALINZ010000139.1 GCA_938045085.1 uncultured Collinsella sp.
CGAACCGCGCACCGAGCCCTCAACCGTCACGTTTTTGGAGAAGCGCGAGCCGCTGTCCTCGATCGACAGCACGGCGCCGTTGAGCATGAGCGAACGCCCCTTCATAAAGGTGCCGCTCAACGCCGCCTCTTTGCGAAGCGCCTGCACAAACGTCCCCTGCGCCATCACTTCCTCCAATCTCACCCGGGGTAGCTTAGATAACCGTCACGCGGCCTTGGTTGCCGACGATGGCCTTTGCCTCTGCCAGCAGCGGAATCGAGCGTGCATTGACCTTGGCCGGCACCTCAGCACGCAGCACGCGCCCGTCCACCTGCTCGATAAAGATCTCCACGCGGTCGCCGCCCGGGTTGGCGGTAAGCACCGTGGCAAGACGCGCCATATTGCCCTGGCTAAATCGACTGTTGGGCACCATGACCTCAAAGACCTTGGGCTTGTTTTTCTCCTCGCTAAGCTCCAGCGGCACGATCTCCTGCGCGATGATCTGGTCGCCGCGGTCCGAGCGCTCGAGCTTGCCCTTAATGCGCACAAACGCATCGGACAGCTGCGCGCCGGTCTCGGGATCGACCTCGCCGTACAGGTACCCCTCGGCCTCCTTGTAGGTCTTGGGGAACACCACGACCGTGGCCTCGCCTTCCATGTCTTCGAGCTGCACGATGCCCATAGGGTCGCCGTTTTTGGTCACGCGCTTGGACACGCTCGAGACCATGCCGGCCCACCACAGCGCCTTACCCTCGGGAATCTCCTGGTTGATGGTGCCGCCCGTAGGATTCTGAACCTCGTAGCCGGTGTCGATCTGCGAGAACGAGAAGTCGCGCGCTTTGCTAAGTGCATACTCAAACGGGCGCAGCGGGTGGTCCGAGACATAGATGCCCAGGACCTCCTTCTCCTGGCTCAGCTTAAGGTGGCGGTCCCACTCCTGGCCATCCGGATCGGGTACGCTCACCTCAAAGCCCGAGCCCTCAACGTCGCCAAACATATCGAAGAACGACGTCTGGCCGCTCGCGCGGTCCTTCTGGCGCTTTACCGCGGCATCGATGATGTTCTCGGGGTTGTTCTTGTCCACAAAGTGCATCATCTGGCGACGCGGATACCCCGTGGAGTCGAAGGCGCCTGCCTTGATCAGCGATTCGATCACGCGACGGTTGGCCTGGCTCGAGTCCACGCGCTCGACAAAGTCGTGCAGCGTCTTAAACGGACCGCCCGCCTCGCGCTCGGCGATAATCGCCTGCGCCACGCCGGTGCCCACGCCGCGGATACCGGCCAGACCAAAGCGCACGCCTTCCTTGGTAGCCGTGAACTCGGTACCGGACTCGTTGACATCTGGCGACAGCACGGGGATGCCGTCGTGACGGCACGCCGAGACGTAGTGCACGATCTTGTCGGTCTTACCCGTATAGGACGTCAGAACGGCCGCCATGTACTCATGCGGATAGTGCGCCTTGAGCCATGCCGTCTGCATAACCAGGATGGCGTAACCGGCGGAGTGCGACTTATTGAAGGCGTAGGACGCGAACTCAAGGACATCGTCCCAAATCTTCTGGGCGACCTCGCGCGTGTAGTTGTTCTTGATAGCGCCATTCATCCAGTGGTCGTAAGTGGTCTCGTCCGAGCCATCCTCCCAGTGGAGCACCGTCGACGTGAGCAGCTTAATCTTTTTCTTGGCCACGGGCTTACGGATACGCGAGTCCGATTCGCCCTTGGAGAAGCCGCACATCTCGACGGAGATGAGCATAACCTGCTCCTGGTAGACCATGGTGCCGTAGGTTTCGCCCAGGATGTCGTCCAGACGGTCGTCGTAGGAGACGGCCGGCTCCTTG
>CALINZ010000140.1 GCA_938045085.1 uncultured Collinsella sp.
ATCGGCAAAGATCATCAGCTGATGCCTGCGTGCAATCTCGACGATGCCCTCGAGCACCTCGCGCGGATAGACAGAACCCGTGGGGTTGTTGGGGTTGATGATGACGAGGGCTTTGGTCGCGCTCGTAATCTTGGACTCCATATCCTCCAGGTCGGGATACCAATCCGCCTGCTCATCACACAGATAATGTACGGGATGACCGCCAGCAAGGGTTGCGCACGCCGTCCAGAGCGGATAGTCGGGGCTGGGGATCAGAATCTCGTCGCCATTGTCGAGCAGCGCGTTCATCGAAAGCTGAATGAGCTCGGACACGCCGTTGCCCGTGTAGATATGCTCCATCTGAACGTTGGGCAGGCCTTTGATCTGCGAATACTGCATGATCGCCTTGCGCGCGGAGAACAGGCCACGCGAGTTGGAATAGCCTTCGCAGTCGGGCAGCTGCTGGCGCATGTCCTTGATGACCTCATCGGGCGTGCGGAAACCGAAGGGCGCCGGGTTGCCGATATTGAGCTTGAGGATGCGCTCGCCCTCGTCCTCCATACGGGCGGCCTCGTCGACGACGGGACCGCGCACGTCATACAGGACGTTATCAAGCTTAGTGGATTTAGAAAAAGTACGCATGGTGGTGCTCCTTGGAATTTGAGCTGAGGGATGGGGTTCGGGCTTGGAATCGTTGCGGGGTGATGATGCCTCGCCTTGATCGGCGTCACTGGCAAGCAGCCAGGTAACATCGACCTCCAAAATGCGGGCGAGTAGCTCTGCCACATCGCGCCGCGGGATCGTCTTGCCGCTCACATATTGGCTCATCTGACTCTTGCCGAGTTTTTTGCCGAGCATCTCCGATGCGCGGATTACGTCCGACTGGCGAACGTCGCGATCGGACATAGTCTGTCGCAGGCGATCGCCAAACGTCTCTTGGGCCACTAGAACCTCCTTGCTGGCAAAGTTCAATTTATAGAACACGAATTGAACCAAGGTTCAATTTAGGCAGCAGTATAACGCGGCACCTCATTCGAAAGTTCAATTTCATAAGAAAATGCACCGGACTCTGAGATTTGCCCAAAGCGGACAATGACGCGCACACGTTTAGAGGTATTCGAGGAAACGGGCGGTAGCAAGCGAAACATCGGCCGTGCGATATATCGCGTTGATCTGCCGATGAGGACGTCCCTCGAGCGGGCGCACGGCGACATCGAACTGACAGCGCCGCAAGATGAGCGCCGGAAGAATGCTCACGCCCAGGCCGTCCTCGACCATAGCCATAATCGCATAGTCATCCCAGGTCGACAGCTTAGAACGCACCGCCAGGCCCGCGCGGCGAAACAGCGGCGTAATCTCGTCGTCGCTACCGCGTTCCAGCAGAATAAACTGCTCGTTTGCCAAATCGGCAAGGGAAACGACCTCCGCGGTGGCAAGCGAGGAGTCCGCTGGCACCACGGCCATCAGCTCGTCTTGCACCAACGGCCGCGACGCCATGCCGGTGCCGCGTGGCTCGCGCGGGATAAAGCCCAGGTCGCAGCGGCCTTCCGCCACCCATTGCTCAATCTCTGAGTAATCACCCATCAGCAGCTCGTAATCGACATCCGGGTGATCGGCGCGAAACCGCGCGATCACCGGCGGCAACACATGGGTCGCCACACTCGAAAACGTACCGATACAGATCTTGCCACGCATGAGCCCTCGCATCTCGTCCACGCGTCGCTGCAGACGGCCAAACTCTTCGCATAACGCCTCGACCGCCGGCATGACCTGCCGCCCGTCGGCAGAAAGCACTACGCCCTCGCGGCTTCTATCGAGCACTTTAAAGCCCCAGTCGGCCTCGAGATCGGCCACCATACGGCTCACGCCCGACTGCGAATAGCTTAGCCGCTCGGCGGCGCGCGTAAAACTGCCGGCGCGTACGGTCTCGAGCAGCACCTGCATCTTTTGAATATTGGTCTCCACGGCACGTCCCCACCTTTGCATGAGTTTTTCTCATGCTATCCATGCATTATATTCGCTTTTCTTCTAAAGCCAGTTCACCCATAGTGAACATGCTCGGATATAGAGGGGATGTCAGCGCATGAACAACGGACTGTTTACGTACTTAGCAGCATTGCTATTGTTTGGCTCCAACGGCATCATCGCCGCCGCCATCGCGCTGCCGAGCTCCGATATCGTACTACTACGCACGTTTTTGGGCGCCCTCTCGCTTGTCACTATCCTTGCCATCACCCAACGCCATAAACTGCAGGCGCCATCTCGTCCCCGCGAAGCCGCAGCACTCCTTCTGTCGGGAGCCGCGCTGGGTGCCAGCTGGATTTTTCTGTTCCGTGCCTACCAGACGATCGGCGTCGGCGTATCCTCGCTACTGTACTACTGTGGCCCCATCATTGTCATGGCGCTCTCCCCACTCATCTTTGGTGAAAAACTGACCGGCGGCAAAATCGCCGGGTTTATCGCCGTCGCCTGCGGTGCTTTTCTCATTGCAGCACAAGGTCTAGGCGGCAATATGCCCATTGCGGGCATCGTCTGTGGAATCGTCTCAGCCTTCTGCTATGCATTGATGGTCATCGCCAGCAAGGGTGCGCCGCATATCGAGGGCCTCGAGAACTCCGCGCTCCAGGTGAGCGCCGCCTTTGTGACCGCACTGGTCCTCACGCTCATCACGCAGGGCGCTCCCTCGTTCCTGTCCGCCGGCGTCGCCGCCAGTATTGATTGGCGCGCCGTCGCTATGCTCGGCGTCGTCAACACCGGCATTGGTTGCCTGCTCTACTTTAGCGCCGTCGCTAAGCTGCCCGTCCAGACCGTCGCCGTCGTCGGCTACCTCGAGCCGCTTTCGGCCGTCGTGTTCTCGGCCGTCCTTTTGGGCGAAGCCATAACACCGGTCCGCCTGATGGGTGCCGCGCTTATCATCGGCGGCGCGATTTTTTGCGAACTCGCCGGCAAACGCGCAAACGCCAAGGCTGGCATCGCCCAGACAGCACGTGCTTAAAAGCCCCTGCTTTGAAATGCTACCTACGTACATAAATAATCCCCAGCTGGGGATTATTGTCTAAAATAACCTGATGTGCCAAACTGCTCTTGTATGTATAAAGACGGCATAAAGATTATCTGTCCTAGACAGATAACCGGATGTCTAAGGGAGTCCACGTGGCACACAACAAACTGGAGGCAAGCCCCCAAGACCAGCGTGGTCAAGGCGGGCACGGAGCCATCCCCCTCTCCGCTGGCATGCTGCTTGTAACGCTCGGCGTCGTCTATGGCGACATCGGCACGAGCCCCATGTACACCATGAAATCAATCGTCGCCAACAACGGCGGCATCGGTACCGTCAGCGAGGACATGATCCTGGGCGCGCTTTCGCTCGTCATCTGGACCATGACACTCGTGACCACGGTCAAGTACGTGGTAATCGCCATGAAGGCCGACAACCACAACGAAGGCGGCATCTTCGCCCTGTTTAGCCTGGTGCGAAAAGTGGCACCATGGCTGATCCTACCTGCCATGATCGGCGGCGCGGCGCTGCTCGCCGACGGCATCCTCACCCCCGCGGTCACGGTCACCACAGCCATCGAGGGCCTGCGTACCATCGAGTGGGGCCACGCGCTGTTGGGTGACGGCCAGACCAATGTAATCATCATCACCATCATCATTATCTGCGGCCTGTTTGCCATGCAACGCGCCGGTACCTCGTCGATCGGCAAGCTGTTCGGCCCGCTCATGACGCTGTGGTTCCTGTTCTTGGCTGGCGCCGGTCTGTTCAACATGCTCGGCAACCCGTCCATCCTGCGCGCGCTCAACCCCATCCGCGGCATCATGTTCCTGTTCTCGCCCATCAACCACTCGGGCATCATGGTGCTCGGCTTTGTCTTTCTGTCGACAACCGGTGCCGAGGCGCTCTACTCGGACATGGGCCACGTGGGCAAGGCAAACATCTATGCATCCTGGCCGTTTGTTAAAGCGGCCCTCATCCTCAACTATCTGGGTCAAGGCGCTTGGCTGCTCGCCAATAACTCCAACCCCCAGATGCTCGCAATGGATATCGTCAACCCGTTCTATATGATGCTCCCCGAGCCCCTGCGCCCCTTTGCCATCGTGCTTTCGGCCGTGGCGGCCATCATCGCCTCGCAGGCGCTCATCACCGGCTCGTTCTCGCTGGTATCCGAGGCAACGCGCCTCAACCTTATGCCGCACCTGCGCATCCACTACCCCAGCGACACCAAGGGCCAGCTCTATATTCCGCTCGTCAACAACATCATGTGGGTCGGCTGCATCTTCATCGTGCTGCTATTCCAAAACTCTGAGCGCATGGAAAGCGCCTATGGCCTCGCCATCACCGTGACCATGCTCATGACCACCACACTGCTGACGAGCTATATCGCCGGCATCCTCAAGCACAAGCTGGGCGCCTGCGTCTTCGCCCTGCTCTTTGGTGCCATTGAGCTGTGCTTCTTCGCTTCGTGCCTCACCATGTTCTTTGACGGCGGCTACGTCATGATCTTCCTGGCCGCGCTGCTGTTTGGCCTTATGTACGTGTGGCGCCGCGGCACCGCCATCGAGCGCACGCAGACGATCCTGCTGCCCGTCTCCAAGTACATTGACCAGCTCGGCCGCCTGCGCAACGACGAGACCTACCCCGTGCTCGCCGACAATCTGGTGTTCCTTACCAACAGTCCCGACCCGCTCACGCTCGACCGCGACGTGCTCTACTCCATCTTGGACAAGCACCCCAAGCGTGCCAAGGCATATTGGTTCATCAACGTACACGTTACCGACGAGCCCTATACGCACGAGTATTCCGTTGAGACCTTTGGCACAGACTTCCTGTTCCGCGTGCGCTTGGACCTGGGTTTTAAGGTCAACCAGCGCATCAACGCCTACCTGCGCCAGATCGTTGGCGACCTGATGGCCTCGGGAGAGCTGCCACCGCAGCACCACACCTACTCCATCTACGAGACGCGCGGCAACGTGGGCGACTTCCGTTTTTGCATGCTGCGCAAGATGCTCGCCCCCGAAACGGACATCAACCGCAACGACCATCGCGTCATGGCCATCAAGTACGCCGTCCGCCGCGCCTGCGGAAGCCCGGCACGTTGGTATGGTCTCGAGAACTCGGCCATCATCATCGAGTACGTGCCACTGTTTGCCCGCATGCGCCCGGCCGTTAAGCTCGTGCGCACCCAGGTGCCGCTCGAGGTTCAGATCGAAGAGGCCGAGGAAATGGAAG
>CALINZ010000141.1 GCA_938045085.1 uncultured Collinsella sp.
TGTTTCGGTCAACGTCAGCCCCACGGCGCTCGATAACGTCGTTAACGGCTGTGCCCGCGTGCTCGAGGCCAATGCGTTTGATGGCGGCTTCGTCCAGACCAATGCTTAATTTCCAAAAGGTGGATTCCATTTGGCACGATCTTCGGGTTTCTCCACAAATCTGAATACCAAGCGACAATCAACGGGTATGCGCCCGTTGATTGTTTTCAGCCTGATTTCGGTGTTGCTGCTCACGTTTTACATCCGCGAGGGCGAGGCAGGGCCGATTCATGCCGTGCGTTCGGGCGTAACGACGATTACCTCTCCGGTGCGCTTTGTGGGCTCGGCTGTGGCGGCTCCCTTCAATGCGATTGGCAACGTGTTCTCTAACCTAACGGCGTCGCAGGACACGCTCGACGAGCTCAAGAAGCAAAATGAGGAGCTGACCTCTAAGGTCGCCGAGCTTTCTGAGGCTCAAAAGACTGCCGAGCGCCTGGAGGGCCTGGTCGGGCTGCAATCGACCTACAACCTCAAATCGACCGCAGCTCGTATCGTTGGTGCCTCCGGCGATGCCTGGACCTCGACCGTTACCATCGACAAGGGCTCTGCCGACGGCCTTACCATCAACATGCCCGTGACGAGTTCTGCCGGTGTTATCGGCCAGATTATCGAGGTATCGGCCAAGACCTCTACCGTGCGCCTGATTGGCGACGAGAACTCGGGCGTGTCCGCCATGGTGCAGGACACGCGCGCCCAGGGTATGCTGCAGGGTCAGGCTGACGGCACGCTGCGTCTTGAGTACGTGAGCGTCGACTCCGATGTTAAGGTTGGCGATATCATCGTGACCTCTGGCATCGGTGGCGTGTTCCCCAAGGGCCTTCCGCTTGGCACCGTCTCGTCGGTTGAGAAATCGGCAAACGACGTGTACTACACCATTGTGGTGCGCGCTCAGACCACGGCCGAGAACAACGAGGAAGTGCTGGTCATCACCTCGCTGACCGACGAACAGTCGGCCTCGGATGAGGACGTGAGCACGGCCAACAGCACGCCGCAGGGAACGTCGCGCGATGCTGCAACCAAGATGAAGGACGAGAGCTCGGATGACAGTTCCGATACGTCCGAGACGACCGATTCCGGCTCGAGCGAATAGGGGGCATGTCCATGGATCTACACGAGCAGGGGATGAGCTCCCGCACGTTTGTGATCGCCGCCATTGTGTGCGTGCTGCTGCAGGCAGGCCTGGCACCGCAGATCTCCATTGCGGGCGGTCGCGTCAACTTCATGATTATCCTGGTGTGCCTAAGCGTGTTCTCGGGCGACCCGACCCGTGCCGTCGTGTGCGGTTTTTGCAGCGGCTTGTTCTATGATCTTTCCGCTGCCGTGCCGGTGGGCGTTATGTCGCTCCTGCTGACCGTGGGTTCTTTTGCCCTGGTGCACAGCGCCGTCGGTCAGACGGGCGGTACCCCGAGTGCGCGCGGCGTCACTGTGGGCGCCTTTGCGCTCGTCATTAATGTGATCTACAGCATCATCTTGCTGTTTATGGGTTTGGAGACGAGCTTTGTCGTGGCGATCTTCGGCCATGCGCTGCCGTCCTCGATCCTGACGGGTCTAGTTGCCATTCCGTTTTTGATGTCCGGCGTCGTGCCGCAGTCCGGCTATGGATTCTCCGCACGTGGCGGACGCCAGGCGGGTATGCGCTTTAAGCCCAAGACCCGCAAGCTCAAATAGGGGAGGCCCGTAGATGTCTTCCCAGTTGACGGTTATTATCGCCGGTATCGTGCTGGTTGTGGCCATCGTGGTCGCGCTGGTCATCATGCGTCGTGGCGATTCCCGTTTTACCTACGATACACAGCATGGAACGGCCCCGCGCGCCACCGAGGGCGAGGGCAATACCGCGGCGACCGCCTTTAAGGGCCGCTTTTCCATCCTCACCACGGGTGTGGGCGCGATGTTTGCGGCACTTGCCGTCAAGCTGTGGGGCATGCAGATGGTCTCGTCGGACTATTACGAGAAGCAGGCCAATAGCAATCAGACTCGCACCGTTACCACACCCGCTGTGCGCGGCCGCATCCTCGACCGCAATGGCGTGGCGCTTGTCCAGAACCGTCCCTCACTTGCTGTCGTGGCCTACCGCGATCTTGCCGAGGATGAGGTTCTGGTTCGCCATCTTGCCAACGTGCTTGGAATGCCTTACGTGGCGGTCCTTCGCAATATTCAGGACAATACAGAGGGCGCTCAGAGCCTGCATACCATCGCGACGGACGTCCGTCGCTCCACGGTTGCCTATATCAAGGAACATGCCGGCGAGTTCCCGGGCGTCAAGATTGCCGAGCGTACCGAGCGCCAGTATCCATATGGCGAGACGGCATGCCATATCTTGGGCTATACCGGCACCATTACCTCCGAGCAGCTCGAGGCCCAGAATAAGAAAACCTCTGGCGATGATGATGCTTCTGCTGGCAAGATTACGTACCAGTCGGGCGATATCGTGGGCCAGGCGGGCGTTGAGAGCTACTACGAAAACCTGCTGCAGGGTATTCGTGGCGAGCAGACCGTCAAGGTCGATGCCTCGGGCAATGTGACCGGTCAGGCCGGCGCCGTGCCCGCGAAGGCCGGCTCCGACATTAAGCTCACGCTCGACCTTAAGATCCAACAGGCCTGTGAGACGGCACTGGCGAGCGCTATCGAGCTTGCCAAGACCACTGGCTACAGCAATGCCGGCAACGGCGCTGTGGTGTGTCTCGATCCCAACAATGGCGAGATCCTGGGCATGGCGAGCCAGCCCAAGTTCGATCCGTCCGTCTTTATCGGCGGCGTCTCAAATGACGTGTGGACCGAGCTCAATGATGACAAGGGTTCGCACCCGCTGCTCAACCGCGCCATTAGCGGACAGTACATGTCGGCCTCGACCATCAAGCCGCTCTCGGCGCTGGCCGGTCTTGAGTTTGGAACCTACACGTCGGGGCAGACGACCAACTGCACGGGTTATTGGACGGGTCTGGGCAAGTCGTGGGGCAAGTACTGCTGGCTGCATTCCGGCCACGGCACCATGACGCTGCAGTCGGGAATCGCCAACTCGTGCGACCCTGTCTTCTACGACATGGGCAAGGCGTTCTTTTATGACGAGAAACATTCCGAGGGTCTGCAGGAGGTCTTTCGTCGCTGGGGTCTAGGCAAGACCTGCGGTATCGATCTGCCGAGTGAGGGCGCGGGCCGTATTCCCGATGCCGAGTGGAAAGAGTCGTACTTCACCGACGCATCTGCCGAGGACCGCAAGTGGAATGCCGGCGATATGACCAACATTGCCATCGGTCAGGGCGACATCCTGGTGACGCCCCTGCAGATGGCGTGTGCCTATATGGGTCTTGCCAACGGCGGCAAACAGTACGTGCCTCACGTGTTTTTGTCTGCCGTGTCGCGCGATGGCGACGGCGATGCCTATAAGTACAACGGCAAGGGCAAGAAGAAGCGCCTGGAGGCCAAGATCAACAGCGATTCGGATTTGGCTCTTGTTCGCAACGGCATGCACGACGTGATTTACACGGCATCGACGTCCCTGGCGGCTCACTTTGGCACCCTGACGCCGCAGGTATACGGCAAGTCGGGCACGGGCGAGAAAAGTGGCGAGGATGAATACGCGTGGTTCTGCGCCTATGCACCGGCCGATGACCCCAAGTATGTCATCGCTACCGTCCTGGAGCAGGGCGGCGGTGGCTCAGATACCGCGATGCATGTCGTGCGCGACGTGCTCGGCGTGATTTATGACGAGCCCGATACCTCTTCGGCCTCGGGCGATTCTTCGGTTCGATAGGAGGTTGCGATGGATTTTTCTCCGGCGGATCTGTTCCGTTCAACCAAGACCGGTTCTCGCAGCAGCCTGGACCGTGTCAACAAACAACTTTCGGCTTCGCGCGGCACGTTTCGCCAAAAGGTGCATATCGGTGTGCTCGTGGCTACAGTGGCGCTCGTCGCCTACGGTGCCATCATTATCTGGTCGGCTTCGCAGTTTAAGGCCGATGCCTCGTTCTCACGCCATCTGC